>CBETWC010000171.1:0-4758 GCA_965539925.1 uncultured bacterium | reverse complement strand
AGTGAGGAGATCGGGTTCCGCTACTCGTGGTACCTCGGTGTCATCAGCCTCACGCTGTTCATCTCGCTCATCGTCTCGGGCATCTACCTGATGTTCTTCTACGTGCCCTCGCCAACGACCGCTTATGGCAATATCCAGATGCTCCAGACCCAGGTGCCCTTTGGTCAATTCATGCGGAACATCCACCGCTGGTCTGCTCATCTGATGGTGATCGCGGTCATGGCTCACATGGCAAAGGTGTTCTACCGAGGTGCCTACAAGCCACCCAGGGAGTTCAACTGGGTAGTCGGCGTTGTACTCCTCCTTCTCACCTTCTTCATGTCGTTCACCGGCTATCTGCTCCCCTGGGATCAACTGGCGTACTGGGCGATCACGGTTGGTACATCGCTGGCCGCATATGTTCCGTTCATCGGCGAGCGAGTCTCCAATCTGCTGCTTGGAGGCCCACAGGTGAGTTCGGCAACGCTGCTGCGGTTCTATGTGCTGCATGTGGCGCTTCTGCCGACGGTTCTCGTGATGGGCATCGTCATCCACTTGTGGCGATGGCGTAAGGATTCGACCCTCGACTCGGGAGGTGATCTTGATGGCTGACAACCCTCAGATCGTGGAAGGCCAGCGGGTGCTCGGTGTAGTGCCAGGTAAGCCCCCGATCGGCGAAGAGAAGGTGCCATTGCGCCAGAAGCTGGTGCCCGTATGGCCTCATCTGCTTGTTCGTCACGCGGTCGCGTCGCTGGCGGTGTTGCTGTTCGTCCTCATCGTTGCGATCCTGTTCAACGCACCACTCAAGGAGATAGCCAATCCACTGGTCACTCCGAACCCAGAGAAGGCACCGTGGTACTTCATAGGGCTCCAGGAGCTCTTGAGCCTCCTGCATCCGTTGATCGCTGGAGTGCTGCTCCCAACGTTGCTCGTTGGCGGTCTGATCGTGCTGCCCTACGTCGATAGGAACCCACGCAGACAGAAGCGGTTCAGGAAGGTCGCCGTATGGACGTTCTCCCTGTTTCTCGTTGCGTGGATCGTGCTCACCATCATCGGGTTCGCGTTCAGGGGGCCTGATTGGCAATGGGTGTGGCCCTGGAACGAATGGCATGGCGAACTATGAAACAATTCATTGAACGAAGAGCATTCCTCTCGAAGATGTGGAAGTGGGGCATCGGCCTTGTGGCTGTTGCCGGTGCATGGACGTCGTGGGACATCCTCCAGCCGGTGGCCCTGTCAGGTTTCGGAGGCAAGATCAAGAGTGGTGATTCGGCCAAGGTGCCGTCGACGGGTATCGAGACGGTGTCTGAGGCACAGGCATATGTCACCAAGGACCCTGCCGGAGAGGTCGTTGCCCTGTGGTGGCGCTGCCCTCATCTGGGCTGCAGGGTTCCGTGGTGCGAGTCCTCGGGTCAGTTCGAGTGCCCATGTCACGGATCGACCTTCAATCGGTTGGGGGAGTACCGAACCGGTCCGACCCCAAGAGGCTTGGACGCGTTCGACGTTGAGATCGTGGAGGGCGCCGTGGTCATCGATACCGGCAGCGTCACGAACGGTCCGCCTCCGGGGCCGGAGAGTATCGACGAACCTCCCGGTCCGCCGTGTGAGAGCGGGGGCCACGCATGACGTATCACAGCCAAGACCCCCAGCTCGAGGAGTCGACGAACAAATGGATGGCCTGGGGCGTCGTGTTGCTCTTTCTCTTCGTCCTGGCGTTTCCGGTCTACTGGCTCATTCAGCCGGGGAAGCTTGCAGACGCTCAGGCTTCGCTCGACCAAGAGCTTGCGGTGCAGGGCGAGCACCTGTTCGCCGACGGCTGTGCCCAATGCCATGGGGGAGAGGCAACCGGGGCGATCGGTCCCGCGCTGAACTCGGAGCAGTTCTTGGCGGCTGCAACGGACAGACAAATGCATCAGCTCATCTCGACGGGAGTCCCTGGCACGCTCATGGGAGCGTATTCGGCCGACTTCGGCGGTCCCTTCACACAGCAGCAGATCACGGCTGTGGTGAAGTACCTGCGGGCATTCGAGGACACAGCTCCTGACTTCCCTGACTGGCTTCAGCCGCTCTCCCAGACGGACCTCAGCGGTGCCGAGCTCTACACGATGGGGTGCAGCTACTGCCACGGTATCGATCTGGAGGGCAACATCGGCCCGGAGCTCGGAGCCGGATCTGGTGTCTCCTTCGAGGACGATGCGTTCATCGAAGAGCGGATCCGCGAGGGCATGGGTGAGATGCCGAGCTTTGGGAACGTCTTCACGGACGACCAGATCCAGGACATCATCGACTACCTCCGCGTCGAACAGGGCGGCTGATCAGCAGCACTTCGGAAGCAGGCAGGGTCGGCAGCATGCAGTAGTACGTCTTACGTATGACGTAGTACGACCCCGTTTCTTTCAGAACGCGGGCGCGTCTCCGCTGACCGGTGCAAACCCTCCGAGTCGTACTACGTCATTCGTACTACGTCATTCGTACTACGTCATTCGTACTACGTACTACGTTCCATCGCAATGTCGGGACGGTCTGTGATGATGCCGTCTACGCCGTTGGCCATCAGTTGCTTCATGTCGGCCTCATCGTTGACGGTCCAGGGGATCACCTTCAAACCGACGGCGTGCGCCTCGCTGATACGGTCGCTCGTTGCCATGTGGTAGTCGGGCGACCAGATCGACGCTCCAATGGCGACGTATTCGTCGGGTCGGAAGTCGTCGGTGGTCAGGATCGCGAGGCTGAGCCCTGCGTCGACGGCGTGGATTGCTGTGAGCGACCGTGGGTCGGAGCTCTGGATCACTACTCGATCCCTCAATCCGTGGGACGCAATGATCTCGAGGATCCGAAGCTCGAATGGCCCGGCATTCACGCCGTCAAATCCGTCTCCGATCGTGTCGGGGTCCGTGGGTCTCCGTTTGGTCTCCATGTTGAACCGGATCGTGAGCGCAGCATCGCGTTGTGCCTCCGTCTTCGTGTCTGACGCGCCGTACACCTCGATGAACTCGATCAGGTCCACGAGCGTGACGATCCCGAAGTCCTTGCCCGCAAGCTCGGTGGCGGATGGATCCTGCACCGGGAAGCGGGCGGCATCGGGGTTGCGGCTGCAATCGAACCAGCGGAGTTGGGCGACCGTCAGCGCCCGTATCGCCAGTTCATCTTTCGGCGTGCTCGGGTCATCCGGGTCGGGAATGCTGACCGGTGCTCCGACCTTCAAGCCGCACTTGTCGGCGTTGACAACAGGGTCGTGCCAGATGACCACATCGTTGTCTGCGGTGAAGTGCAGATCGAACTCGAGGGTCGTCACCCCGAGGTCGAGAGCCGACTCGAAGCTGGGCAGCGTGTTCTCAGGTTTCAGACCTCGAGCACCTCTGTGACCCTGGATGTCGATCGCTGTTGGCTGCACCGAAGGATCGGGTGTGGCCGTGTCTGGCTGCGAGCAGGCGGATGCGAGCGCGGTCGTCACGAGGACGATTGGTATGAGCTTCGCGATCAGGTCCGGTGCCATCAGGCGTTGAGCAGCGATGCGATCCGGCGTATCGCTGCGGCAACCATGTGGGGAGGCTCTGTTGCGAAACAGATACGGAAGAACCCCGGTTCCCCGATGTGGCACGCAGATCCAGGTGTCAGATTGACTCTGGCATCCTCGAGTATGCGACGCCAGAGTCGATATTCCTCGTCCCAGGTCATCGAGTCCATGTATTGGCGGAGGTCTGCGATGAGGAAGAGTCCTGCATCACCCTTGATGTATGGAATCGAAGCCGCATCGAGAGACGATGTCGTTGTGGTGTAGGATGATCGAAGCCGGGAACGCATCTCGCTCACGAAGTGATCGGTCCACTCATCATCCGCGAGCATCGTCGCGAGCAGATGCTGGGTATCACCTGACACACCGGACCAGTACGCGAGGCCACTCATTGATTCGAGGACATCCTGATTGCCTGATACGAGCACCCCGGCCCGCAGTCCGCTCATGGCGAAGTCCTTGCTGAAACCCCACACTTCGTGGATGTCCTCACCAATGTCGCTGATGATCCGGGTTGTGGGAACGAATGAGTGGTCGCTGTGGACGGACAGCGCGTAGATGTTGTTGATGACGATGTGGAGGCCGTGTGAACGGGCCCAAGCGACGATCGCTCCGATGTCTTCGGAAGGCATGAGGCGACCCGTTGGGTTGTCGGGATTTGTGAGCAGGAGCGCCTTGATCGGAACCGAAGAACCCTGGTACGCAGATTCGAGTAGATCTGTCGTGAGCCGGAATGCACTCCTGCTCGATGTGTGAACCGGAACGACATTGAGTTCGTCCCGTGTTTCGAGGTCCATCCAGAATCCTGCGTAGCTCGGAGTCGGCACGAGGACACCTTCGCCCGCGTCGGCGAGCACATGGAACAGTATCTCGAGGATCGCTCCCGCTCCGGAGAGCACGACGATGTTGTCTGCGTCAATCATGCGGCCCCAGAGGTTGGCCGACCCGAACGCTGCGATCTGGTCCCGGAGTGCAAGGGACCCGGTGTGGTTGTCGTAGGCGACCGAAGCGGGCCGAACGCCGCGGTCCTGGTTGATGTGTTGCTCAAGCACATCCCACATGAGGAGATTCTGGGCCACACACAACCCGACATAGCGGTCGGACTCGGCCGGATCGACGTGCTCCATCCGTGCAAAGTGCTCCCTGATGTACTCCGGCATCGGAGAGTCCGCAATGAGCTTCGCACCGCGCTGGGACAGGGATGGTCGTACTGGCATCGATCAGAGGCTAGGAGCTGTCAGCTTTCAGCTATCAGTTTTCAGCTG
>CBETWC010000170.1:0-4764 GCA_965539925.1 uncultured bacterium | reverse complement strand
TTTCGGGAGTGGCGGTGGTTCCTATCATCGAGCGCCGATGGAACATGAACTAACCACACTGCCCAACGGGCTCAGACTCATTACTCACCACATGCCTTCGACCCGTTCGGTTGCGATCGGATGCTGGATCGACACGGGAAGCAGGGACGAGACACCCGAAGAGGCGGGTGCATCCCACTTCCTCGAGCATCTCCTGTTCAAGGGATCGGACCGATGGTCCGCTCGTCGGATCTCAGAGACCCTTGACGGTCTGGGTGCCAGACACAACGCATTCACGTCCAAGGAGTACACGTGCTTCTGGACCCGGATGCGCGACGAGGATCTTGCGGAAGGAGTCGAGATCCTTGCCGAGATGCTCCAGCGCCCTGCGTTCCGCCAGTCGGAGATCGACTCGGAACGCAACGTCGTGCTTGAAGAGATCAACATGAACGAGGACGATCCCACCGACGTTGCCCACGAGGAATTCATCAACGCGATCTGGAGCGGTCATCCGCTCGCCCCGCCCGTGCTCGGCACGAGGGATTCGATCAATGCCATGTCGCGCGACACGATCCATGACTATTGGGCGAGGAGGTACACGCCTCACTCGGTCGTCGTCGCGATTGCGGGGAACCTGCCCGGCAACCTCACGGAATTCATCACCGAACACTTCGGGACCTGGCAAGGCGTTCCGGTCGAGCGGACGCTCATGACCCCACCGCCCAGGTCAACCGTGCGTGTGACGCGGCGCGACACGGAGCAGGCACACCTCATCATCGGGGCACACTCGATCCCAAGGGACGACGAACGGCGATTTGCCCTGTCACTGGTGGATCACATCCTCGGTGGCGGGATGTCTTCGCGTCTCTTCCATGAGATCAGAGAGACACGCGGCCTCGCCTATGCGGTGCATTCCTTCCGTCTGCCCTTCACCGATGCTGGCGCATCGGGCACCTATGTCGGTACGACGCCCCGACAAGCTCACGAGGTGCTCAAGATCGTGCGCGACCAGCTTGGTTTTGTCATCGAGGACGGCGTGACGCCTGAGGAGCTCGAGAGGGCCAAGGGCCACGTCAAGGGCTCCCTCGCGATCAGCCTCGAAGACGCGAACAGCAGGATGAACCTCATCGGTCGTACCGAGATCGTCAGACAGGAGCACCTCACCGTTGATCAGATCGTGGAAGCGATCTCAGCCGTCACACATGACGAGGTAATTGACGTCGCGAAGGCGGCTTACGATGGACCCTACGTGATCGGAGCTGTCGGTCCGTTCGACAGCCAGGACCTCGAGGAGCACATTCGATGAAGGTCGGCGTTTCGGGGGCAGGAGGCAGGATGGGGAGTCTCTCCGCTGCCACCATCGACGCCGCTGATGACCTCCATCTCATCGCCCTCTATGACCCGCATACGACGGGCAGGATCGCTGGACTGACCATCAGCCAGGACCGTGAAGCGCTCGACGGCTGCGACATCATCCTCGAATTCTCTCCTCCTGATGTTGTCATGGACAACCTCGCCATGTGGCGTTCTTTCGGTGCCAACGTCGTGGTTGGTACGTCAGGATTCGATTCCCAGAGGCTTGATGAGCTTGATGAGCTTTGGTCGAATGGGCCGGGCAACTGTCTTGTCGTGCCGAACTTTTCCATTGGCGCCGTGCTCATGATGAGCATGGCTGAGATAGCAGCGCCCCATTTCCCTGTCGCCGAAGTCATCGAGATGCACCACGACGAGAAGGCAGATGCACCGTCAGGGACCGCGATTGCGACGGCGCAGAAAATCGCAGCCCTCGCGCCCCATCAGGAGCGAATGGTGGCTTCAGAGGAGCTGCACGATGGTGCCCTCGGAGCCGACATCGACAATGTCCGGGTCCACGCCATCCGGCTACCAGGGGCGGTTGCACATCAGACCGTGATGTTCGGAGGCAAAGGGGAGCGCCTGTCCATCACCCACGACACGTCCGATCGGTCAGCCTTCATGCCCGGGGTCCTTCTCGCGATCCGTTCCATCGAGGCACAGAAGAACACGGTTGCTGTCGGCCTCGAGACCCTCCTGGGGATCTGAGGCAGCTTCGCTGCCAGATTCCAGATTCCAGATCGCTTCGCTTCCAGACACCGGATGTCTGGAATCTGGCATCTGGCATCTGGTATCTGATCTAGTACAACGCTGTTGCGAGTTGGCGTCGGTAGGTGGCTGTCAGGGGATGCTCGTTGCCGAGGACTTCGAAGATGTCGACCATTGCCTGGCGGGCTTCTTCTCTGCCTTCGCCCTTGCGTGCGACCACGGCCAGCAGCTTGTCCAGAGCCGGTTCGAACTCTGAGTGCGCTGCGAGTGCCCGGGCGAGGTTCATCTGCGCGTCGTCGTCGTCCGGGCTCTCTGAAGCTGCGGCTTCGAGCTCAGTGATGTCATCTCCGGCGGACTGGCGCAATCTCGCGGCGGCTTGCAGCCGATCGACTTCTGCATCCGGTATGAGCTTGCCGAGCACGATGAGTGCATCGTCGATGTCTCCGCGGTCGATGAGGAGGGCAGCGAGGCTGGATCCTGCCTCCTGGTGATCGCTCTGTTGGTCGAGTACCTGACGCAACATGTGCTCGGCACCCGCCGTGTCCCCTGAAACCAGCGCCGTTCTCGCTTCGTCGACCATGAGATCGAGTTCAGTGGGGAGGACGCCTTCGATGAATGTCGCAATCGTTGCTTCGGGAAGTGCACCGGTGAAACGGTTGACCTCCTTGCCGTTCTTGATCGCGACAACGGTAGGAATCGACTGGATCATGAACTGGGCCGAGAGCTCCTGGTTTGCGTCGACGTCGACCTTTGCGAGATCAAATGTCCCGCCGGCTTCATCGGTCAAACGTTCCAGAAGGGGAGAGAGAGCCTTGCATGGGCCGCACCACTCCGCCCAGAAGTCCACGAGGACAGGTACTTCCCTGGAGCGGAGGAGCACATCCTGTTGAAAATCTGCGGTGGTGACATCTTTGACGTGGGGGCTTGTGTTTGTCATTGGTGAAAGGATACTTCGGGGTACCGTGGTAACTTTCGGCGTATGGAACATCGACCAGAAGCACCGTTCGGTCGGGTCGCCACGGCAGTCATCACTCCTTTCACCCCGGAAGGCCCGATTGACTATGCCGCGTTCTGGCGCCTGATCCGTCATCTTGCAGACAATGCCACGGAAACCATCGTCGTATCGGGCACGACGGGGGAGTCCCCGACCCTCTCGAAGCCGGAGAAGATGGCGCTGTTCGCCGCTGCGGTCGACGCTGCAGCGGGAAAGGTGAAGGTCGTTGCCGGTGGCACGAACAACGACACAGCTGAGTCGATCGAGTTCGCGACGTCGGCAGCAGAGTCCGGCGTCGACGGCGTGATGGCCGTGACGCCCTACTACTCGAAACCGCCTCAGCACGGGATCGTGGCGCACATGCACGCCATTGCTGATGCAACGGATCTCCCTGTCATGATCTACAACATCCCTGGGCGGACTGCCACGCTGATCGAGATCGATACCCTCGTCGAGATCTGTGAGCACCCGAAGGTCGTCGCGGTCAAAGACGCCGTGGACGATCTCGATTGGTCCGCAAGGGCGATCAAGGCGCTGCCCGAAGGAATTGCCGTGTACTCGGGGTCCGATAATCTGACGAAGGACCTTGTCGCTTCGGGCGCTGTCGGCGTTGTGTCGGTGGCATCGCATCTTGCCGGCAGGGAGATCTCTGAAATGGTGAACGCGGTGATCAACGGAGACAATGCCAAGGCAGATCAGCTGCACGATCTGTTGATGCCCTTGAACAAGGCGCTATTCGCCGAACCGAACCCGATGCCTCTCAAGGGTGCGTTGTCGGCATACTGGGACTCAGTCGGCGTTCCCCGCCTTCCGCTGATGCCAGCCAGCACGGACACAGTCGAAGCAGTCGGCCGGGCACTTGAAACCATCAACGAATACAGGACTCAATGACCATCAAAGTAGGATTTCTCGGCGGCCTTGGCGAAGTGGGTAGGAACTGCGCCACGATCGAGATCGATGGGGAAATGACGATGGTCGACTGCGGCCTCATGTTCCCCGAAGAGGACATGCTCGGCGTCGATCTCGTGTTGCCTGATTTCTCGTCAGTACTCGATCGGCCCGATGATCTCAAATGCATCATCTTGACGCACGGTCATGAAGACCACATCGGTGCGCTCGCGTATCTCCTCAGGGAAGTAAGTGTTCCGATCTACGGAACCCGTTTGACGGTTGAGTTCGCAAGAGCACGGATCGAAGAGCATGGCATCACGCCGGATCTGCGGGTTGTCGAGCTTTACGATTGGGTTGACCATGGGCCGTTCAGGTTCATATTCATCCCGGTCTCCCACTCGATCCCTGATGCTGCGGGTGTCGCGTTCGACACTCCCGAGGGGATCATCCTGCACACAGGTGACTTCAAGCTCGATCCGACGCCCATCGACGGCGTTCCCACCGACCTTCGGTCATTCGCGACCATTGGTGCGCGAGGTGTCCGACTCCTGCTGGCAGACTCGACGAATGCCGAGAGAGAGGGCTATGTGCCCTCCGAGGTGACGGTCGGCGAACGGATGGACGAGATCGTCTCCCATGCTGAAGGCCGCGTGCTCGTTGCCTGTTTCGCAAGCCACGTTCATCGTGTCCAGCAGGCAATCGATGCCGTCGTCCGTGACGGCCGCAAATTTGCGTTCATCGGAAGATCGATGTTGCGGAACTCCGAGATCGCTGTCGATCTTGGCGTCCTCAGTATTCCTGAGGGTTCGCTTGTCGAACTGAATGATCTTGTGGACATG
>CBETWC010000169.1:0-4791 GCA_965539925.1 uncultured bacterium | reverse complement strand
ACCGAACCCGCCACCGGCGAACCCTCCACCGAAGAACTGTTGGAGGATGTCCTCGAGGCCACCGAACTGGCTGAAGAGATCCTGTCCGCCGAATGTCTCGCCTCGGTCGTATCTGGCCTTCTTCTGCGGATCCGACAGGACCTCATATGCCTCGGCGACGTGGCGGAATCGGTCCTCCGCCTCGGTATCGCCCGGATTCGCATCCGGATGCGTCTCCCTCGCAAGTTTCCGAAACGCCTTTTTGATCTCATCCGCCGTGGCGTCTCGGTCTATGCCGAGCGTGTCGTAGTAATCGTTCACTTGTCGTCTCCGAAGCTCTTCTCAAGTCCTTCAGAAACGCTCTTCACAACGCGGATCGTGCGCCTGTAGTCCATGCGCATGGGACCTATCACACCCATCCGGCCTCTTGATCCTGAGGGTGTTTCATATGTGGTTGTCACGACAGCGAGGTCCGAGTCCTCACCGAATTCGGGACCCATCCGGACGTGCACACCCTCTGTGTCATCGCTCACAAGGTCGATGAGGGCTGCCTCTTCGTCGAGCATCTCCAAGAGGTGCTGTACCAGGGTGAGGTCGCTCCACAGCGCTGCCATCTGGCTCGACCCACCAACGTAGACCTCACTCGTGATATTCGAGTGACCAGCGAGTTGGTCGCTGACCGGCGTGATGACTCGCTTGACCATTGCGGGGAGGTCGGTCGCAGCCAATCGATCGGCCTCGGGGTTGTCGAGCGCCTTTCCCTGGAAGGCGGCGGTGATCAGCCTCTCAGCTGCCTCGAGTGTGTCATCGTCAGGAGCAACTCCGGTGTCGACGAATTCCTGATAGACCCTGCCCGACTCTGCAATCGCCACAGCGAGGACAACCGTACCGCCGAGCGGAACCAGCCTGATGTCCTTGACGACATCGCTCGAGATGGCAGGCCCGACGACGACCGAGGGGTACATCGTCAATTCACTCACGAAGGTGGAGGTCTCTCGCAGTACGTCTGAGATCTGTCGGTGCACCTGCTGGAAGAAGGCATCGATCTGACGCCTCGTGCCCTGCCGAAGCTTGGATGGAGCAAGATGATCGACGTAGAACCTGTACCCCTGATGCGTGGGCACCCGCCCTGACGAAGTATGCGGTTGGACCACGAAGCCGTACGACTCAAGTTGGGCCAGGTCGTTGCGAACCGTTGCCGAAGACACATCAAGGCTGCTCAAGTCGAGGACAGACTGCGAACTGACGGGTTCGCCAGTGCGTATGTATTCCTCGATGAGAGCCTTGAGTATTTGCGATCTTCGATCATCCAACATACTGGAAAGTTAGCAATCGGAGGAAGAGACTGATAACGCTTCCCGGATCACGGCATCGGTCAGCATGGGATCGGTCACCCGCATGCGACCCGAGACGATCTCGAGGATCCCTGCATCGATGAACCTCTCCCCCTCCCCAGATTCGGCGAATCGTCGTGATGTGGCGGTCATTGGGGTTCCTGCTGCAAGTCTGAGACCGACCATGAGGCGGTCCCTCTCCTGTTCGGCCTCAGAGAGGTATTCGACGCCGATCCTTGGGCGCTCGCCGGCCGCAACCGCCTCCATGTACCGATCGGACCGCCTGTGGTTCCTCGCCCTGACTCCCCGGCGGTGGTCGTGGGCACCGATTCCGAACGCAACGTACTCTCCGTGCGCCCACGTCGCGAGGTTGTAACGACATGTGTGCCCGGGCTGGGCATGGTTCGAAATCTCGTAACGAACGAAGCCGTAACCGGTGGCCAATGCCTCGAACCGCTGGTAGCGGTCAGCCTGGACGTCGTCGTCGGGTGCGGGTGCCCCTGCGCTCACCATCGCGGAGAGTGCAGTTCCCGGCTCGACCGTGAGGGAGTATGTCGAGATGTGGTCGACGTCAACCTTCATGGCATGGGCGATGGTGGAATCCCACGACTCGGAAGATTCGGATGGATGACCGAATATCAGATCGATCCCAACCGACGCGATGCCTGCGGCCTTCGCCCCTGCAACGGTCACTTCGATCATGTCGACCGTATGCAGCCGACCAAGCGCTTCGAGTACAACAGGATCGAACGACTGGGCACCAATGGACACACGTGTGAAGCCAGCATCGACAAGCCCGGCTCCAAACTCGTCAGACCAGTCCTCCGGATTGACCTCAAGACTCACCTCGACGCCGTCGTTGACGCCGAACCGCTCATCGAGGGCAGAGATGACCCGGCCAAGTTGTTCCGGATCCATCCGGGACGGTGTGCCGCCACCGAAGTTGATGGCATCGAGCGGCCCGAAATTGGTCTCCATGCGGATCTCGGCAATGAGTGCATCAAGGTACTCGGCATGACCGAGTGATCCGGTCCCGGATTCATCGACGATGGCGAAATCGCAATACGGACACCGCCGCCTGCAGAACGGTACGTGGATGTAGGCCGACTTCCAGTCCGCAGCGAGGTCAGCGAGCACTGGACTGTCCGGCCGGTACTCGGTCATGGGTCAGTCCTCTGAGATCTTCAGCGCCGCAACGAAGGCCTCCTGGGGCACCTCGACGCTGCCCACCATCTTCATCCGCTTCTTGCCCTCTTTCTGGCGCTCGAGGAGCTTGCGCTTACGTGTGATGTCGCCGCCGTAACACTTGGCAGTCACATCCTTGCGCTTCGCCTTGACGGTCTCTCTTGCGATGATGCGCGACCCGATCGCAGCCTGGATGGGTACGTCGAAGAGCTGACGAGGAATGAGTTCGCGGAGCTTCTTGACCATCGCCCGACCGTAGTTGTAGGCCCCGTCCTTGTGGACGATCGTTGAGAATGCATCGACGGACTGGGCATTGAGCAGTATGTCCACGCGAACGAGGTCTGAAGGTCTGTACTCGCCCGGTTCGTAGTCGAGGGACGCGTAGCCGCGAGTTCGCGACTTCAACATGTCGAAGAAGTCGAACACGATCTCGGCGAGCGGCATGAGGTAGTGCAATTCGACGCGCTCGGTACTGAGGTAGTTCATCTCGCCCATCTCGCCGCGCTTGGACTGCACAAGCTCCATCACGGTGCCTATGTACTCCGACGGCGTGATGATCATGACCTTCACATATGGCTCTTCGATCGTCAGGAGCGATCCGGGATCGGGGAGATCCTGGGGACTGTGGACGGACAGATCCGACCCATCGACGAGCTTCGCCACATACTCGACCGACGGCGCCGTGGCGACGAGGTCGAGGTCGTACTCACGCTCGAGCCGTTCCCTGACGATCTCCATGTGCAGAAGACCGAGGAATCCCACCCGGAAACCGAACCCGAGGGCACGGCTCGTCTCCGCTTGGTAGAGGAGCGACGAGTCGTTGAGACGGAGCTTGTCGAGAGCCTCTCGAAGCCTCTCGAAATCATCGCCATCTGTCGGGAAGAGGCCGGAATACACCATCGGCTTTGGCTCGTCATACCCGGCGAGGGCCTCTGTCGCAGCTGCTCCGGCGTGGGTGATCGTGTCGCCCACGCGGATGAGATCGATGTCCTTCACTCCTGTGATGAGATACCCGACTTCTCCGGCACCGAGACGGCCGGTCTGTTCCATCGCAGGGCGACGGACGCCGACCTCGTTTGCGTCAAGGTCGACCTGGGGGGTCATGAGTCGGATCCGATCGCCTTCTGCCAGCGCACCGTCCACGACCCTGACCAGGGCAACAACACCCCGATACGTGTCGTAGTAAGAGTCAAAGACAAGGGCACGCAGAGGTGCTTCGGCATTGCCCTCCGGCTTCGGGAGTCGCTCAACAATGATCTCAAGCAACTCGTCGACGCCCAATCCGGATTTGGCCGATACGTGGACAATCTCGTCCACTGTTCCGCCGAGGATGCTGACGAGTTCGCCGGCGACCCTCTCCGGGTCGGCAGCGGGGAGATCTATCTTGTTCACGACGGGTATGACCTCAAGGCCGCTCTCGATCGCGAGATAGGCATTTGCCAGGGTCTGTGCCTCAACGCCCTGGGAAGCATCCACCAGGAGCAACGCACCTTCGCACGCCTCGAGCGACCGGGACACCTCGTAGGAGAAATCGACATGGCCCGGCGTGTCGATGATGTTGAACTCATGCGCTGTCCCGTCACGGGACTCGTAGTCAATGCGGACGGCATTCGCCTTGATCGTGATCCCCCGCTCCCGCTCGAGATCCATCTCGTCAAGGAGCTGTTCGCGCATGTCGCGCTCTGAGATCGCGCCGGTGCGTTCCAGAAGGCGATCGGCCAACGTGGACTTGCCGTGGTCGATATGAGCGATGATGCTGAAGTTGCGGATACGCGATTGATCCATGGGATTCTCCGGCGGGGACGAATTGAGTGTACCGTTGTCCTGCTCTGGTGCTATCCTCGCGTCGATTCCCACCCACCTCGTGAGGTTCTTTTCGTTATGGCCAATATCCAATCCAAGATCAAGCGCAACAAGCAGAACATCCGTCTCAATGATCGGAACTCTGCGATTCGCTCCGAGTTGAAGACACGCGCAAGCCAAGCAGTCGTCGCCGCAGAGGCTGGCGATGCCGCTAAGGCCGAGGAACTGCTGCAGCTTGCTCAGAAGCGCATCGACATGGCAGTTACCAAGGGCGTGCTGCACAAGAAGACTGCTTCTCGTCGCAAGTCACGTCTCACCGCTCAGGTGCGCTCGCTCCTTGCGTAGTCGCTCATGACTGAAATCGAAGGCACCCTCCTCACGCCTGCAGCTCTCGAGAAGCTCCAGGACGAACTCGCCCATCTCACGACCACAGGTCGGGATGAGGTTGTGGCGCGCATTGCAGAGGCAAGGAGCCACGGGGATCTCAAGG
>CBETWC010000168.1:0-4822 GCA_965539925.1 uncultured bacterium | reverse complement strand
CGTCTGAGGGAAGAAGATCATGCCCTTCTCGTCCTTGCACGCTGCGTACACCGCCCATGGCCGCTCGTCGACAATCGGCGCCTCGAAGATACTGAATTCCATTGTGTCGTCCATCGTGTTCATGACGGGCGTACCTCACTCTTTGTTGTTTATGTGCATCTAAGACGCTCACATCCCGTGTTTGGTTCCCACGACAGCCTGCCCCAGCCAAGATCCGTCGTTGTCTCTAGGATGGATCGGCAGGACCAGGAACCACAGGGAGGAAGCAGTGCTCTACTTCGCCTATACGGCGCTCATCGCGCCGGCCCGTATGGAAGAAGCAGCACCCGGAGCAAGCTTCGGATTCATTGCGCACCTCCCCGAGTGGGGGCTGCGATTCCCTATCGAAGGCGACGGCTGGAACGGTGCGCTCCCCACAGCGACCCCGTCGCCGGGAAGCACCGTGTGGGGAGCCGTGTACGACGTTCCCGAGGGCAACATGAGCGAGATCGATGCCATCGAATCGAATGAGGGACGGTCAGCCGTCGATCTCGATGCGATCGACCGGTCCGGCAAGCGGTACAAAGTGACTACATATCTTGCCAGCAGCAACTCCAGCAACGACATGCTGCCATCACGCGAGTATCTGTCGATCATGCTCAGCGGCTCCAAGCACTGGGGCCTGCCCGCAGGTTGGGTGATCGGTCTCGAAGATCACCTGGGTGGGGACGCGTAGAAGTGCTACGTCAACTCCACTGGACGGGCATCGTGTTCGGCGCTGCTACCGGTTTCGTCGCGTCACTCATCCTGTTCGTGTTCAGCGGACCGCTCGGAACGAATGTCATCGGTCAGCTGCTCATCCAGTTGGCTGGTTTCATCGCCGCGGGTTTCGTGGCTGGCCGCTTCTCACTGGTTCTGTCGGTCACGGCGGGACGCATCGCTGCCCTTCTGCTGTTCTTCGTCATTGCAGCCTCGACGATCGCTGCAGGTGCAGGCGCCAATCTCGCTGGCTTGCTGCTACTTGGCGTTCTGGCCATTGGCGGCGGCACTGTTGGCGCTGTCCTCGCAGAGAAGCGACGACAAGCGCTCTGACCACCAGCGTGACGGGAACTGCGTTTGTTCCGCTAGCGTTCCATGTGCGAGTCAGCAAGGCGATCGCGGCCGTTTCGACGGTCGAGGAAAGTCCGGACTCCACAGGGCATGACGCTGGGTAACACCCAGGCGGGGCAACCCGATGGATAGTGCAACAGAGAGCAGACCGCCGATGGCCACGAAGCGAGAGCTGAGCGGCACAGGTAAGGGTGAAACGGTGGGGTAAGAGCCCACCAGCGATCCGGGAGACCGGGTCGGCTAGGTAAACCCCGTCAGGAGCAAGACCGAGCAGGGATAGGGCTGCCCGTCCGCTACATCCCGGGTAGGTCGCTTGAGGCCGTGCGGTAACGCCGGTCCCAGATAGATGATCGTCCACGACAGGATCCGGCTTACATGCTGGCTCGCGCGATCAAGAGTCAAGAATTGAGAATCAAGATTCAAGACGGATGAAGGGAGGGCCGGATTTCCGGCCCTCCCTTCTCTTGGTTCTTGACTCTTGGTTCTTCGTTCTTGACCCTGCCCTACGCGGCTGCCTCCGCTGGAGCTGGTTCTTCGTCGGGGGCTGTGACCTTGTAGGCGCCCCAGCCAACGACACCGCCAAGCAGCGGGCCAACGAGGTAGATCCAGATGTCGGTGAGATCACCAGCCGCCACTGCTGAGCCGATCGACCTTCCGGAGTTGAACGAACCACCGGTGAAGCCACCGAACGCAATGATGAGTGTTGCCAGCGTGAGACCGATACCGAGGAAGGCCGTTGAACCGACCATGTCGCTCTTCGTCACCCGGAGAATCACGCCCACAAGCAGCGCTGTTCCCAAGACCTCGAGAAGGACCGCGTCGAGGCTCGTCACGCCTGCAGCTCCGTTCCGCAGGGTCATCGTCGCCGCAACTGCCTGCGTGCCGAATGCCCATGCAATCGTATAGCCAGCCAGCACAAAGCCGATGATCTGAGCGATCACGTACGAGCCGAATGTGACCACATCGATGCGGCCATCGAGCAGTGCTCCGAGGCTCACAGCCGGGTTGTAGTGCCCACCCGAGACCTCGCCGAACATGTACAGGCCGATCATGAGACCGAGGCCAAAGCCGAGCGGGATCACGATCGAACCGTCAATGCCAAGTGCTGTCGAAACGATCGCGAATCCACCGATCGTCAGAAGTATGTAGGAACCGAAAAGCTCCGCGAGTAATTTCTTGGTGTCTGCCATGTGTTCCTCCACGTGTTCTCTTCTCGGGGCTTTGACTATGGCAGCACCAAGAGGGTTTCCCCGGGATTTGGCGAGCTTTCGTGGCACTCACCCAGTACGTAGCAGGGACCCTCACGACCGTCTACCGTTCACCTCCTACCGTCCACGGAGGCCCCTTGACCCGTTTCGCCTACTTTGCCGGCCATGAGCAGTTCCAGCCGGAGGTCCTTATCGAGCATGCTGTGCTTGCAGAGAAGGCTGGATTCGACATGGTTCTGGTGTCTGAGCACTTCCATCCCTGGGTGGATGACCTGGGCGCCTCCGGTTTCGCCTTCGCGACGATCGCCGCGATGGCACAGGCAACAACAACGATCGAATTCACGACAGGAGTGACCACTCCCCTGTGGCGATTCCACCCGGCTGTTGTCGCCCAAGCTGCCGCCACGCTCGATCGCATCAGTGGAGGCCGCTTCAACCTGGGGGTCGGGACGGGCGAGAATCTCAATGAGGGTCCACTCGGATACCACTTCCCGAAGTACGCCGAAAGAGCATCACGCATGAGCGAGGCACTCGACATCATGCGCCCACTCCTCGACGGCGAGAAACTCACCTACGAAGGCGAGTGGTACAGAACGGACCGTGCAAAGCTCTACAGCCCACCGGTGCACGATCTACCGATATTCATGGCTGCGGGCGGGCCGAAGTCTGCGAGCCTCGCTGCACGCAAGGCAGAGGGCATCATCACATCGGTCAAGGATCCTGCGATCACCTTCGAGCGGGTCATCGACCCTGCGCGGACCGCTGCAGCGGAGATGGGGCGGCCTGCACCCCGGATCATTGCTTCACGATGGTCGATACGGGCGTCAGATCCGAACGAGGCCTGGACGACGCTCGGTGCATGGCGTGGCCTGCGGGCACCTGGCCGTCTCGAAGCCGTGGACCCCATGGATCTGCGTATCCGGGCAGACGAGATGGATCGTGACGAGATCCTCGCGATGTACTCCATCGTCCACTCACCCGAGGACTACGTGGCCGTGTACCGGCCACTGATCACTGACGTCCACGCTGACATCGTGGCCATCCAGACAACAAGCACCGATCAGCCTGACACGATCTCGATGCTGGGAGCAGAAGTGCTCCCCACCCTGAGGGAGATGTAGATCGCCTAGTTCTCAGCTCTCGAGTCGATCGATCAGGGCGAGCGCCGTTCTCGTGAAGTCATCGCCGAAGCTTCCGTCCGCCATCGCTGCCCACAGCGAAGGCGCTACAACAGTTGCGTATGTGAGCCGGATGCGTTCTCCTGCCTCGTCGTCAGGGAGCGAGTCGTACTCGCTGGCGAGCAGCTGAGCGAAGCCATCGCCGAGAGAGGCCACAAGATCAACCTGCCACAACCCATCAGCCGTCATCCGTGTGATCACCACCGATTGCGAGCTTCCGCCGCTGCCGACGGGAACGCTGGCGAACTCGACACCTTCCGCGGTGAAACGCAGTGACTCGCCAACGGTGAGCGTCGAGATCGGCCGAGAGGAGAACTCTGTGAAGCCAGCGGAGAATGAGGCCCAGTAGGACGCCTGGACATCGAGCGGGACACCGTCTTCGAGGTACTCAGCCATCAGTGCGGGACCGAGATCGTTCTCGATTCCGAGGATCAGTGCGAGCGATTCAGGGTTGATGGACTTCGACGCGGTAACGGCGTCACCGCCATCAACAGCCTCGAACCAGGCAACAACGGCACGCTCAGGGTTCTCATGTCCAGCAAGCTCTGTGGACGCGGATGAACAGGCCGCGGCGACCACAGCCAGAACCAATAGGGGGAGCGCTTTCTTGAGCACGTTGTGAGGTTACTGATGGAGTTCAGCAACCGGACGGCGCTACGGTACCGGCGTGGACTTTCCTTGGTACAGAGCAGCGGCGGTGGGCGTTGTCGCCGGATTTACATCTGGCCTCCTTGGGATCGGGGGCGGAGTCATCGTTGTCCCTGGGCTCGTACTCCTGGTTGGGCTCAACCAGTATTCGGCTGCCGCAACGTCGGTCGCGACGATCGTTGGATCCTCTGCCGCAGGCCTCTACGCGTTCAGCGGAAACGGAAGCGTCGACTGGTCAACTGCTGCCATCGTGTTCGCAGGCGCCGCTGTTGGCGCGTGGTTTGGAGCCAAGTCGATGGACAGGATCCCCGAACACTGGCTCGCCGGGACTTTCGCAGTGGTCATGGCGGTAGCAGCACTGAGAATGTGGTTCTGATGCCGATCATCGAACTAGTCGGACTGGTGGCACTCGGCCTGTTCGCAGGCACGCTTGCAGCAACGCTGGGTGTCGGCGGGGGCATCATCTATGTTCCTGTCCTCGTGTCCATCTTCGAATACTCGCAGTTCGGCGCACAGGGGACATCGCTCGCCGTCATCCTCGCCACATCGGTCGTCGGCACGTTTGTGCATGCAAGGGCCGGAAGGGTCGTGTGGAAGATCGTATTGGTCACAGGGGGTGTTGGCATCGTCGCCGCACTCGTGGGAGCCAAAGTTGCACTGTCCATGAACGAGGACGTCCTGCGCAGGGTCTTTGCAGTC
>CBETWC010000167.1:0-4838 GCA_965539925.1 uncultured bacterium | reverse complement strand
GTCACTGTACCGAAGTGGATACCCCTTACCGGCTTTATGGGCGGCTATGTGGATCGACCACAGGTGCCGATATCGGCGAGCTCAAGCAAGGTGTCAGACTGCTAGGGTCGGACGACCAATCACTCAAGGGAGGCATGATGAGGTACCGGACGAGTTCGTTTGTTGGCGTTGTTGTCGACGCACCTGCAGTAGCTGCAGGCTCGGGTTGCACCGGGTCCGAAACGGTCGCTGCCGAGCATTTCGCAGACGCCTTCTTGGCCAACAAGTGGGAAGACTCGAGTCTTCAACCAGCCAACGCCGTGAGCGTCGGGTTAGGCCGTGGCTGATCGTCTCCGCGACGCTGGTCGGCGGTCGATAGAGGTTCTCTCGGTTCGGCCTGATCTGGCTGCGATCACCACAACGGCTCAAGCTCGGATCAATGACGGGACAGTTTGCACGGTCTCTGTTGGCGACCACGCTCTAACCCTGGACCTCCCACACGGAGCCGGTGGACTTGATACGGGACCGTCGCCGAGCGAGATCCTTGCTGCTGCGTTGGCGGCCTGCCTGGCGCAAGGCTACATGTCTAAGGCTGCCCTGATTGGCGCGGATCTGACGGCCATTGAGGTGAAGGTGGAGGGTGATTTCGATGCTCGTGGGATGTATGGAATTGATCCCGAGACACCATCTGGGTTCCAGCGGTTCAGGTATGAAGTGGTTGTTGACTCTCCCGAGTCGGAGGAGCGGATTGCGGAGATCCACGAGACCGTCGTCCGCATGAGTCCTCTACTCGACGACCTGACCCGTTCGTTGGAGATCGAAGGAACCGGGCGTCGCTCGTCAGATTCCGAGCCAATCACTCGCCCATAACCGGTTGGGTGGCCCATTCACGGATCAATCGTTCGACGCTCAGGGCTCGGTTGCTCTGATGAGACCCTCTTCGCTGAACCATTTCACCGTTCGGGTGATTGTGTCTGAGATGTCGGTGTAGGTGAAGCGAAGGTCCTTCGTCGCCTTCGTTCCGTCGAACCTATGGCCATGCAGAAGTGTCCTGACGAGCTCAGGGCAGACACCCATCGAGGGTCGCACGGCACCCATCAGGCCCGCTGCCGGTATCCCGATGCTCCTGACGAGACCCTCGCCCAGCCAACGGGGATTGATGGTGCAACCCGACGCCTCCTGCAACAGAACCACCGCATCGGAGACAGAGATCGTCGCTCCGGACAAGATGTACCGATCCCCCGCCCGCCCATGCTCCGCTGCATTGATATGGCCTTTCGTGCAGTCCTCGATGTCAACGATCGAGAGCATCGTGTCGACGAGCATCGGGCGCTTCGAGTTCAAGACACGAAGGAGCAGTTCGGCTGACCCCGTTGCCCTCCCCGGCCCCTGCACCGACGACGGGCTCACCGCCACCAGGTCCACGCCGAGACGCTTGGCTTCCTCGAAAGCGGCGACTTCTGCAAGGTGCTTGCTGCGTGCATACGCGGAGAGGTACTCGCCGGAGTGCACAGTGTGCTCGGTGCCGATCATCCCCTGCCTCTCGCCAATGGCGGCTGCAGACGATGTGTATACGACGCGGCGCACGCCGCAAGTCGAAGCAGCCCTGATGATGGCAACAGTGCCATCGATGTTCACCCTGTCCATCGCCTTGGCATCAGGCGAGCACGTTTCGTTGACCCCTGCGATGTGGAAGACGACATCTGCTCCCCACATGCCTTCTTTGAGGGCTTCGTCATCGAACAGGTCGCCCCGGACAGGTACCGCCCCGAGCTGAGTCACCGAGGTGATCGCTGAATCAGAACGAGCCAGAGCACGGACCGGGACGCCGTCGGCGGTCAGCGCTGCGACCAGGTGGCCGCCCAGCAGCCCGCTTGCTCCGGTTACGAACGCCTCACTCGGCACGATCGCCGGGAGTCAATACCGCTCTGAAGCGGGAGAAGTAGTCGCCTGCCGAGATGACGGTCACGACCACCGCAAGAGCCATGAGCCATTGGTCAAAACGCCAGCCAGCAAGCACGACATCGAACCGCAGGATCGCGAACGAGATCGCCGTGAACTGGATCGCTGCCTTGGACTTTCCCCATATCGACGGTGGAACTGTTGATTGGTCGAGGGCAGCCACGGATCGCAGACCCATGATCGACACCTCGCGACCGATGATGATGAACGCGACCCAACTGCTCGTCGTCCCGATCTCGACCAATGCGATCAGCGCGCCGGCAACGAGCACCTTGTCGGCGACCGTGTCGAGGAACGCGCCGAGCGTCGTCGTGATGCGCCACCTTCTGGCGAGGTAGCCGTCGGCAAAATCGGTCAGGGCCGCTATGACGAACACGACTGTGCCCGTCACCGCGTACGCGTGGTTCCCCTCCGATTGGAGGATCAGGAACATCGCTACCGGCGTCAGGATCAGCCTGATCAGTGCGAGAAGGTTCGGGATCGACATTGGTGGTGCAGCCTATCGGGATGCCGTGAGGCAAGTTGGTGTCATGATTCGATCCAGTTCAGGGAGCGGTCGACAGCCTTGGCCCAACCCCGCAGGTACCCATCACGTACGCCATCGGTCATGGATGGTCGATATCGGATGGCCTCTCTCCAGTGGATGGCAACATCGTCCGGGCCGCTCCACAAGCCGGCAGCCATCCCAGCACCGAATGCCGCGCCGAGCACGGTCGTCTCGGTCACGGCAGGAACGACGACGTCGATTCCAAGGATGTCGGCTTGGAACCGCATCAACAGAGTGTTCGCCACCATCCCACCGTCGACTCGGAGTTCGGGCAGTGCTGTTCCGGTGTCCTTGACCATCGCCTCGAGCACATCCCTGGTCTGGAAGGCCGTTGCCTCCAGAACGGCTCGAGCGATGTGGCCCTTGTTCGCGAACCGCGTGAGACCAACGAGCACACCTCGGGCATCATCACGCCAGTAGGGGGCGAACAGGCCGGAGAACGCAGGCACGAAGTACACATCACCGTTGTCAGGGACGGTCGATGCGACAGCTTCGATCTCCTCTGCTGTGTCGATGATTCCGATGTTATCCCTGAGCCACTGAACCGCCGAACCTGCGATCGCCACAGAACCCTCGAGGGCGTATTTCGCCGGCTCACCAGCCACCTGGTAGGCAACGGTTGTGAGGAGTCCGGAGTTCGAACGGATGATCTCTGTCCCCGTGTTCGACACGAGGAAAGCGCCGGTGCCGTATGTCACCTTGGTGTCACCGATCCCGAACGCTGCCTGTCCGACAAGTGCTGCGTGCTGGTCACCGAGAATCGTCGTGAGGCGGGTCCCTTCGAGGACTCCACTGCACGGCCCGATGTCCCCGATTGAGGGGACGATCTCGGGAAGCATCGCCATCGGCACACCGACGGCCGCACAGAGATCCTCATCCCAGGCAAGGGTTTCGATGTCCATCAGCATCGTGCGGCTGGCGTTGGTCACATCGGTGACATGGCGTCCGGTCAGATGCCATGCGAGCCATGAATCGATCGTCCCGAATGCCAGCTCTCCATTGACGGCCCTTGGACCCAGATCCGGATACTGGTCGAGAATCCATCGGACCTTCGGTCCCGAGAAGTAGGTGGCTGGGGGCAGTCCCGTCTTTGCGCGGAACGCGTCTGCACCGTAGGAATCCGCAAGCGCACTGGCGATCTCGGATGTCCGAGTGTCCTGCCACACGATGGCATGCGACACGGCTTCACCCGTGGCACGATCCCACACGACGGTTGTCTCACGCTGATTCGTGATGCCGACACCCGCCAGGTCGGAGGCACGGATACCAGCGGTGTCGAGGGCCTCGGTGATCACTGCCTTGGTATTGGCAAGGATCTCCGCCGGCTTGTGCTCGACCCATCCTGGTCTGGCGAGAACCTGTTCGTGTTCCTTCTGAGCCATCGATACGAAGTTGCCGAGTGCATCGACAACGACGAATCGGGAACTCGTCGTCCCCTGGTCGATGGCACCTACGAGTGGGCCCATATCCGCTCTCCGCTCAGTCGTTCAGCTCTCCGGTGAACTGGCGCGTCTCCTCGCCACCAGTCGCGATGAATCGCTCGATCACCTCTGCTGCACGGTACACAGATACGTCGGCGTCCGGTCGCTCTGAGCGACTGAACCTCGACAGCACGAAATCAGCGGGATCAACACGTCCAGGAGGACGTCCGACACCGATCTTGAGACGCCAAAAGTCGGGCGTCTTGAGTGATCCCGCCACGGAGCGGACTCCATTGTTGCCGCCGTGGCCTCTCGACCACTGCACCTTGAGTTTGCCAAAGGGCACATCGATGTCGTCGTGAACCACAAGGAGCTGGTCGAGTTCGATCCCGTAGTAGCGCACCAACGGCGAAACGGCTTGGCCGGACTCGTTCATGAACGTCATCGGCAGCGCGAGCACAGCGCGACGCCCTTCGATATTCACATCGGCAATCTGGGCTCGGATACCCTGTGGCGCTCTTTTCAGATGCTCGGATGCATCCGAAAGGAAACGCTCGACGGCTTCCGCACCAACGTTGTGGCGAGTTCCCGCGTACTCGGGTCCGGGGTTTCGGAGCCCGACTACCAGACGATTCTCGGACTGGGCGATCAGCCCTCGTCCTCTGTGGCTTCTGCCTCGGCACCCTCTTCGCCCTCTTCGCCCTCTTCGCCCTCGAGGCCCTCTTCGCCCTCGACGAGTACCGGCTCTTCGACGATCTCGGCAGCAGGCAGGCTGACGGTGACCACAGCGTGACTCACGTCTGAGACATACACGACGCCCTCGACCTCGGGCAGATCGCCCACCGTGAGCGTGTCACCAATGTTCATGCCGGAGACATCAAGTTCGATGGACGAAGGAATCGCGTTCGGCAGAGCGCTGATCGTGACGC
>CBETWC010000166.1:0-4888 GCA_965539925.1 uncultured bacterium | reverse complement strand
GTCGAAGCACACCGCTCTCCGGGCAGGAGCACGTCGGGGTTCATGGCAAGGCACATTGAGCATCCCGGTTCGCGCCACTCGAGTCCCGCAGCGAGGAACACGGCATCGAGGCCTTCCTCTTCGGCTTGGATCTTCACGAGACCCGATCCCGGCACGACGATGCCTGTCACGGTGTCGGCGATGTGCTGGCCTTCGAGGATCGCCGCAGCCACCCTGAGGTCTTCAATGCGGCCGTTCGTGCAGGATCCAATGAACACCCGGTCGATCTCTATGTCGGTGATCCGCATCCCGGCTTCGAGCTGCATGTAGTCGAGGGCCCTTTGTGTCGTGTCCTTGTCGATTGGATCGTCGAAGTCTGCAGGTGCCGGTAGTGATGCCGACACAGGCAACGTCTGGCCAGGGTTCGTACCCCACGACACGTACGGTTCGAGCGCGGAGGCATCGAGAATCACTTCCGCGTCGAACTCGGCGTCCTCATCGGTGTGGAGGTCGCGCCACGCAGACACTGCCTCGTCCCATGCGGCCCCTGTCGGCGCGAGTGGACGGCCCTTGAGATACTCGATCGTTGTCTCGTCCGGAGCGATCATCCCGGCGCGGGCACCCGCTTCGATCGACATGTTGCAGATCGTCATCCGGCCCTCCATCGAGAGCTGCTCGATTGCTGAGCCGCGGTACTCGATGACGTGTCCGGTGGCACCAGCCGTCCCGATCTTGGCGATGATCGCGAGGATGATGTCCTTGGCGGTGACGCCGTACGGCAGATCACCATCGACGGTGACCGCCATCGACTTGGGCTTGCGCTGATGGAGCGTCTGGGTGGCAAGCACATGCTCCACCTCAGATGTTCCAATGCCGAATGCGAGAGCTCCGAAGGCTCCGTGTGTTGCTGTGTGTGAGTCTCCACAGACGATCGTCATGCCTGGCTGGGTGACCCCTTGCTCAGGTCCGATGACATGCACGATGCCCTGCCGCACATCATCCAACCCGAAGAGGGGGATGTTGTTGTCGGCGGTGTTCTTCTCAAGCGTCGCGATCTGCTTGACGGACATGGGGTCTTCGATGGGTTGGTCGCGAGGTGTGGTCGGGACGGCGTGGTCGATCGTTGCCAGCGTGAGTTCAGGACGTCGTACCGGCCTTCCTGTCAGGCTGAGCGATTCGAATGCCTGTGGGGATGTGACCTCGTGAACGAGGTGCAGGTCGATGTACAGCAGGTCGGGATCGTCCTCACCCGAGTGGACGACGTGTTGGTCCCAGACCTTGTCGAGGAGAGTTCGCTTCGCTGTCATCGTGTTCCTTGCTGTGAAGGCGAGAGCGTAGCGAGTCGGGGCTCGCACGAAGAACCGTGCCATCTGAATTACGCTGGCGACGTGCCGTACCTGCTCGCCATCATTGCATTGGTTGTTCTCTCCTCACCATTCGGCGCAGCCGAAGGGGCTGCTGTCGATGACACAGCCGGCCTGACCGTCGAGATCACCGTTGAAGTAGACCGTACGTTCGAGGCAGTGCTCGTCCGCCCGTTCTCCTCCTTCGAGGAGCTACCACCGACCGCTCTGGTGGCCCTCGATGCCGACACGTGGGGCGGTTCCGTGACATTCCCAACCGCAGAGGACTGGTCGATCGTGTTCGACGGCCTCGAGGCAGGGGGAGAGGCACACCGGTCGGACACGGTGACCCTCACGGAGATCGGCGTCGACCCCCTCGTGGTGATCGGCCGGCCAACCCCACGTGCCGGACAAGGCCTCGACAGCTCCACATGGTGGCTCATTGTCGGCATGGTCTTCGCCCTCACCGCGCTGGCCGCACTCACCTGGTGGACCTTTTCGGAAGACGAAGGAGAAAAGACGAAAGACGAAAGACGAAACGGAGCCACGCCGTAGCAATCGTCTCTGCTCTCTGCTCTCTGTTCTTTGATCTTTTGTCCTATGTCTTATGTCTTTTGTCTTTCGTCCTTCTCACCGCTTGACAAATGGTCGGGAATAGTCGACCATACGGTCCATGACAGGGTACGAACACCAGCCGGTCGAACCGGGCGGACACGAACTTGACTACGAGATCGAAGACGTGGTTTCGGCGTCGACGAACGCCCAACTCAAGGCCGTCGCTGACGACACTCGCATGGACATCCTCAATCTTCTCCTGGAACGTGCGGCGACGGTCTCACAGCTTGCAGAGGTGCTTGAGAAGCCAAAAGGCACGGTCGGGTACCACACCAAGGTGCTCGAGGATGCCGGCATGATCAGGATCGTGCGGACCAACAAGGTTCGGGCCATGACCGAGAAGTACTACGGACGCACCGGTCGGACGATCATGTTCGAGGCATCGCCGAAGCCTGATGATCCATCCTGGTTCGTCAATGACGCGCTCCGCTCGATGACCGCGCCGGAAGGGGAGCCTCTCCCGATGTTCACGTCGAGAGTTGCCCGAATCCCCCTCGAGAGCGCGTTCGAGTTCACCGAGCGGGTGATTGAACTTGCCGAAGAATTTATCGCACTGCCCCGCAGCGGAGACACCGTATACGGATTCCTGGCGGGCGTGTACCCAACCGATCACCCCGCAATGCCGGATACCGAGCACCCAGATGACTGACACCGAGAAGCAACAAGAGAAGGCGGCGAAGAAGAAGATCCCTCTCGGGGCGAACTACTGGAAGCTCTGGGCCGCAAGCGTCACTTCGAACCTCGGTGACGGCGTTGCTGCAATCGCGTATCCATGGCTCGCTTCGGCAGTGACGAGAAACGCCCTCCTGATCGCGCTCATAGCGATTGCTCAGCGCATTCCGTGGCTCATTTTCACACTGCCAGCCGGGGTGATCACCGACCGCGTCGATCGACGGAAGATCATGACTTCGACGGCCGTGTTCCGCACCGCGCTCACGCTCGTCGTTGCAGCGATCGTGTACGTGAACCAGGATGTGCTCCCGACCCCGGCAGACGTGGCTTCGGGGACGATTGGCGATCCGAATAGCGTTGTGTATGTGACGCTTCTCATCTCGGCTCTGCTGTTCGGGTTTGCGGAAGTGCTCTACGACAATGCCGCCCAGACGATCCTTCCTGCAATCGTGGAACCCGAAGGACTCGAGAAGGCGAACGGGCGACTGTGGGGCGCCGAGATGGTGATGAACCAGTTCGTCGGTCCTCCACTCGGCAGCGTGCTCATCGGGATAGCGTTCGCCCTGCCGTTCTTCTTCGACGCAGGTACGTTCGCCATCGCAGCGGCTCTCATCTTCGCCCTCAGCGGCGTATTCAAGGTTGACCACCCGGCATCGGGGAACGGCGAGGAACGGCCTGGGTTCTGGGATGAGATCAAGGAGGGCGTCAAGTGGCTGTGGTCTCACCCGCTTCTGCGTCCGATGGCGATCATCCTTGGCTTGCTGAATGGTCTGATGTCTGTCGCCTTCGCGACGATGGTGCTCTTTGCCCAGGAGGTATTGAACATCACAACGACGACCTTTGCGATCTTGATGATGGCAGGCGCGGCAGGCGGCGTCATCGGCTCCGTCCTCGCCCCCAAGATCTCGGAGAAGCTCGGAAGCGGTACCTCGCTCTTCCTCACGCTACTCATCACCCCGACCACAATGTTCGTCATCGGCATGTCAACAAGCTGGGTGCTGGCGGCGGCGATGTTCTTCGTATCCGCAATCACAGGCGTGGTTTGGAACGTCATCACTGTGTCACTTCGCCAGACGATCATTCCAGACCACCTGCTCGGCAGGGTCAACTCCGTGTACCGCTTCTTCGCTTGGGGGATGATCCCAATCGGGCTTGCGATCGGTGGGCTGATCGTGAACGGAGCGGAAGCATTCGGCATGGATCGAACGATGTCACTCAGGTTGCCCTATTTCGCGAGTGGTGCAGCCCTCTTCCTTGTGTTCCTCTGGGCAGCGCCTCAGCTCACGACGGACAAGATCGAGAGCGCGCGTTCTCAAGGAGTCGAAGCGAAGAGTCAAGAGTCAAGAATTAAGAATCAAGACGAAGGCTGACCTTCTACGTTCTACCTTCTACCATCCTTCTTCTTGCTCAAGATGATGAGCACCGCAACGGCGACGAACGTGGCCAGAGCGGGGATCCACACACGTTTGGGAGGGGCTTGGACCCGTGGTTCAAGGCTGACCGGACGCTGGAACTCGAGGATCGGCCACTCGTTCTCGATCGCAGCCTCTTTCAGCTCTTTCTCGGGGTTCACGACCACGGGGTGGCCCACTGCCTCGAGCATCGGGATGTCCGTGAAGCTGTCGGTGTAGGCGTATGAGCCTTCGAGATCTATGCCATCGCGTTCCGCGGCCGCTCGCATGGCTTCGACCTTCCCTGAACCCATGACGTAGCTGTCAAGCTCCGGCACGTACCGTCCAAGTCCGTCGGTCCGGATCTTGGTTGCGATCACGTTGTCGATGCCGACCATCTTCGCGATCGGCTTCACGAACTCTTCCGGACTCGCCGACACGACATACACCTTGCGCCCTGATCGCATGTGCTCGTCGATCAGGAACAGTGCCTCGGCGAACACGAGCGGTTCGATGACTTCATCAAGCGTTTGGGCAACGATCGCTTCGATCTCAGAGCGATGCCATCCCGAGACCAGGTCGAGCATCTCGTCCCGAGCCCGTTCGAGCTGGTCTGCGTCTGCTCCGAACAGGGTGTAGGCGAGGTGGCCGATGCCGAGCCTGACGAGGTGCCCTTTCCCGAGGAACCCGGCGCGATACAGCGGCCTGCCAAATGCAAGCGATGACGATCCGGCGATGATCGTCTTGTCAAGGTCGAAGAAGGCTGCTTCGGTCATATGCGTACGGTACTCCAACTCCGGTATCGGTCGAGAATCCGGACCCCTTGAATCCGGATCCCGGAAATCGTACGGTGACGGTGCTTCCCCTCCGCTCGTTGGAGGAACCCAT
>CBETWC010000165.1:0-4953 GCA_965539925.1 uncultured bacterium | reverse complement strand
GCTGACAGGGAAGTTCTCTGGGATGGCACGACGACGAACGCTGATGTTCCGGCCGATCTCGTGGAGAGCTGTGAGCTCGATGCAGACGGTCAGATCGACTGTGGTGGCGTGTTCCCGAGGGATGCACGACGCAACATCCGTGAAGAGGCTCCGGACGTGATCCAGATGGTCAAGATCATCGAACTCTCCGAGCCGATCCCGAATGACACCGTGACGTTCAGCACGGATCTCCCACAGGACATCCGTGACCTGTTCATCGCAGCTCTGACGGACTTTGCAGAGAACGATCCGGAGCAATTCGCAATTGCATTTGATGCGTACTCATGGAGCGGGGTCGCACTGACCAACGACTCCGAGTTCGACTTCATCCGTTCGCTCGTTCAGGGTCTCGGCCTCACGGTCGACGATCTCTAAGCGACTTCGGTCGATTATCGATATCGGGCGGGGGTTTCTACCCCCGCCCGATCTTCGGTCACACGCGAGAGGGTCCATTGCATGCTGAAGGTTGAGAACCTGACAAAGATCTATCCCGGCGGGATAAAGGCGCTTGACAATGTGTCCTTCGAGGTCGAGAAGGGCGAGTTCCTCGCCATCATCGGCCTGAGCGGATCCGGCAAATCAACCTTGCTGCGATGCATCAATCGCCTGATCGAACCAACCGAGGGCACCATCACTTGGGACGGCCTGGATGTGACAACCGCCTCTCAAGAAGAGCTCAGGAAGGTTCGGCGCCGCATCGGAATGGTGTTCCAACACTTCAACCTCGTGAACCGTTCCAAGGTCCTCACCAACGTTCTTTCCGGACGGCTGGGCTATCTGAATCCTGCCCTAAGCGTCATCAACCAGTTCCCAAAGGCGGACATCGAAAAGGCTCATGCCCAACTCGCCCGGGTCGGTCTCGAAGAGAAGGCTGACGCCAGGGCTGACGAGCTGAGCGGCGGCCAGCAGCAGCGAGTCGGTGTCGCACGGGCCATGATGCAAGACCCTGAGATCATGCTCGCAGACGAACCGGTCGCGAGCCTCGATCCTGTGCTTGCTCACAGCATCATGCAGTATCTCGAGCGCATCAACCAAGAAGACGCCGTCATGGTGCTGTGCTCACTCCACTTCCTCGATCTCGTCCACCAGTACGCGGATCGGGTCATTGCCCTCAACGATGGAAAGCTGGTCTTCGAAGGCTCTCCGGAGGAGATCGACGACGAGAAGTTCAAGGAGATCTACGGGAAGGAGGCTGAGCGAGTTGGCTGACAACGACAAAACCCCGGCCGAGTCCCAGCAGGATCCTTCCGAGCAGGATGACAAGCCGAAGAAGGGATGGCGACGCTCCCTTTACATCGCCATTGCCATTCTCCTCGCATTCGTTCTTTACGCCTTTGCCTTCGCCAAGACGGATGTCTCCCTCGAAGAGATCAAGTCAGAGCAGCGACAGGACCAACTCTTCGCCATTCTGAGAGCACTCGCCAAGCCGGATCTCATCCACTACGACAAGGTCGACCTCATCGTCACCGCGGACGTGTACATCCCATGCAACGGGGCAGAACCGGATGCCAGTGTCCCCCATGAGTCCGGAGCAACCATCACCGTTTCTCCAACGTGCGCTGCGCCAGGCGAGACCATCACTGTTGCGGGCACCGGCTATGAACCGGGCGTGCGCGCGATCATCAACTTTGTTCCCATATCGGACTTCGACGTCGTCCTGCGACAGGGAACCATCAACGCCTCCGACGACGGAACGTTCACGTTCTCGTTCGAAGCCCCTGAGCGGGCGAACGATGATCCACAGCAGATCGAAGTGGTCACCGAGACCAACATCGGCTCGTGGACCGACCGCATCAGCGTCTGGACGGATACGAACCTCAACGGCATCGTCGATGATCCGGCACTGCCCGGTGCAGATGGACCAACCGCCGTGTCCGTCCTCCAATTGCCTGAATTCGAGATCCGCACTCCTGGCGGAGTCACGATCATCGACGAGAACAACAACGTGCTCGACTTTGTCAGCTGGGGCGGCTCATTCGAAGCGACCACCGGCTCCGGGAGAGGACACGTGAGCAGGGACATCGAACTTGACCCGTTCGATACGGGGGCAGGGGGCTCTCTACAGCTGACGGGGACAGGTGTGTCCGCTGAGGACTTCGACTGGGAGAGCCTCGCCGACCACAGCTTCGGGACGATCAACGCAGGCCAAGAAACGACTGATTCGAGTTCATCGCTCTTCTTCAACGAGCTCTCGTTCAATGATGTGAGCCGTCTGGAGATCGCAGGCCTCCCCGGCACGAGCGTCCAGAGCAGCTCGCTCGTCTTCTTCGATGCGGCCGATGGGAAGCAGTACAAGATCGTCAAGATTTCGGACACGTCCGATCTGTCGCCACGGCTTTCCGACAACGCTCTCAATACCTGGGATCGAATCGTTGAGACCGTCATGCTTGCCCTCTTGGCCACGACCGTCGGAACGTTCCTTGCGGTCCCCTTCAGCTTCCTCGCAGCGAAGAACCTGATGCGTGATGTCACCGTGCCGGTGGTCAACCTGTCACTCTCGATCATCGCCCTGCCCATCGGACTCACAATCGGCACCTTTGCCTCGGGGTGGGCTTCCTCGCTTCAGGCCTTTACCGACGTGAACGCTCTCACGCTGCTCCTCGCACTGGGCGCAATCGGTGTGCTCGTGTGGCTGCTCCTTCGATGGACGTTCCCATCTGAGGAGACGCTCGACAAACCAAGTCTCTCAATGCGATCGGTTCGAGTCCTCGCACTTCTTGCAGTCGGATTTCTCGTGCTCGTGGGGTCGTACGTCGTCGCGAATCTGTTCGTTGAGATCGGCGGGTTCCTCGAGGACCTGATACCTGGTGCCAAGTTCATCGGCAGTTTCATCGTCACGCTCGGTGAGATCACCACCATCGGAATCCCGGTTTTGTCAGCGCTCATCGGTGCATTCCTCGTGGCCCTGGCTGCGAGCAAGTTCGGATACGTCCTCGACGGTCGTCTCAATCGGAGCATGCTGAATCTCGTGACGCTGATTACATCTGCGGTCGCGGGTGCAGTCGTCGGCATCGCCATCGGCGGAGTGATCGATTGGTTCTACCAGCTGGAGAACCCACTTGCAACGGTCTATGTCCCCGCGCTCATCGGTGCAGTCTTCGGTATCTTCCTCTCCGTGAAGGCGTTACGGAAGGCCGAGTCGCAGAACATCGGCCTCACCGTGTACTACATGGCACGAACCGTGTTCAACGGACTGAGGTCGATCGAACCGCTCGTGATGGTCATCATCTTCGTTGTCTGGGTTGGTATCGGTCCATTCGCTGGCGCCCTCGCTCTCGCGCTCCACACGACAGCCGCTCTCGCGAAGCTCTACTCGGAGCAGGTGGAGAGCATCAATACCGGCCCTCTCGAGGCGGTTCGCGCAACAGGTGCAACCAGACTCCAGACGATCGTCTACGCGGTTGTGCCCCAGATCATCCCGCCATACATCTCCTTCACGATGTACCGGTGGGACATCAACGTGCGCATGTCGACGATCATCGGTTTCGCCGGTGGTGGTGGTATCGGCTTCCTCTTGCAGCAGAACATCAATCTGCTCCAGTACAGGGCCGCGGCTGCCCAGATGTTGGCGATCGCGATCGTGGTTGCTTCGATGGACTACATCAGCTCACGGCTCCGTGAGCGCTTCGTCTAGAAATGGGTGAATTCGTCCTCCGAACCCGTGAGATAGCGGAGGAGAACGAAGCATCCAGGCTCGCACCGGGTGCGACGCGGTCTGCAGGGGTGCACCACCGCGGAGCGGACGAGGATCCCGATCCATGGCGAACGGAATTCGAACGCGACCACGACCGGATCCTTCACTCCAAGGCGTTCCGACGCCTGAAGCACAAGACGCAAGTGTTCATGAACCCCGAAGGGGACCACTTCGTGACGCGGATGACACACACGCTTCAGGTCACCCAGGTCGGTGCGGCGATCGCTCGGGCGCTGTCACTCAATCTCGCTCTCACGGAAGCCGTGTGCCTCGGGCACGATGTCGGTCATTCACCGTTCGGGCATACGGGCGAGGAAGCTCTGTCGGAGTTCGTCGAAGGCGAGTGGCGCCATTCGGAGCAATCGGTGCGCATCTTCGAAGTCCTCGAGCCTCTCAATCTCACATCTGAGGTACTCGACGGGATCAAGGCCCATCCCTGGAAGGTGGAGAAGAAGGCCACCACGCACGAGGGCAACATCGTGCGTTTCTCCGACCGCATCGCCTACCTCGCACACGACGCCGAGGATGCGCTGCGCGCCGGTGTTCTCGAACGGTCCCAGTTCCCGGACGAGGTGATCCGTGCCTTTGGTGAGCCGGGGAGGGAGTGGATCGCGTCGATGGTCCAGTCGGTGATCGACGAGTCGTACCGGCAGAACGAGATCGCCATGGAATCGTCGATGCTCGAAGCAATGCACACTCTGCGGACATTCATGTTCGAGAACGTCTACCTACGAGCGGCAGCCGAGACGCAGCGCAAGCGGGCAACCCAGATCGTGCGGGACCTCGTCACGTACTACCTGGAGCACCCGACCAAGGTCCCCGAGACATACCGACACGAAGAAGCGGACAACCTCACCCAGGTCATCGACTACGTCGCAGGCATGACAGATCGCTACGCAATCCGAACACACGACGAACTCTTCAGGCCCAGACTCTTCGACTAGCCCCGGCCCCATCAATTCAGCAAGGACGCGTCCATGGCAGCGCGAACAAGGCCGAACAACTCAGCAGAGTGCACAGAACGGCGCTACATCGAGAGCAGGAAGGCGACAAGGTCGTCGACTTCTTGCTCGGTGAGTGAGTACCTGTAGCTGCCGACCATCTCGCGACTCCAGTCACCTTCTATGACGAATGCACTGGGATCGAGGATTGGCTGTCGAACGTATTCCTCGGCCGACAGGCCCGGAACACGATCTTGTGCAAGTGATGCCACAAGCTCC
>CBETWC010000164.1:0-4969 GCA_965539925.1 uncultured bacterium | reverse complement strand
ACAACTGGTGAGGACGTCAGCGCAAGTGTCGTGGCGGATGGCTGGAGCGGATTCAGGGTCTGGGACTACTCGGATCCGACGAACCCGGTTCTCGCAGCCACGTTCAACACGACGTGTAGCGCGAATCCGAATGATGCAAGCTGTGATCCCGCCGGTACGTACTCGGCGCACAACGTGATCGTCGAGACGTTGGACGACAAGGTGAAGGCCTACATCGCGTGGTACACGGACGGGATCCTGGTGCTCGACATCACAGACCCGTACAACCCGGTCGAGACAGCCAGGTTCTTGGACAGCTCGACCAACGACGGCGAGCCCAACGACTTCTGGGGTATCTACAAGGTGCCGGACGAGCCCTGGATCTATGGGTCCGACCGCAATGGCGGTCTGTACATCCTCAAGGAACAAGGGAAGGGTTCGGGTAAGTAGCCCGGACAGTCGATGCGAAGGAGGGCAGCCAGATGGCTGCCCTCCTCGCTATTTCGGCTGAATTGCGCGTCAGCTGAATTTGGTCCTCGGTTTGTCCTCGAGGACGCCGTCAACGTAGATGTCGAGCTTCTCGTTGTAGAACGCAACGTATCCAGCAACGTCCTGGGACTCCTTGAGAGGCGTGTCATAACCCCAAGCGACATCGTGGTGTGTCGCGCCGGTCGTGTTGATGGACCAGTAGCGGGCAGTGCCCTTGTAGGGGCAGGCCGTTGCCGTGTCGGTCGGTTCAAGGTACTCGAAGCTCACGTCGGTTTTCGGGAGGTAGTAGCGCACGGGCAGCCCTGTCTCGAACAGGAACTTGGCGCTGGTCGATTCCGCCACGACGACACCGTCGACCTCCACACGGATGCTCCTCGAGCTTTGAAGTGCATCGATCCGGGTGTACGGGTCACGTGCATGTACGTACACCTCCTCATCCTCTTCGAACCACGCGTCCATCGCCTTCCAATCGAACGACACGTATCCCTCGACGACTTCGATCTTCGTCTCGTTCCAGACCCTCGCTGCTTGAGGAACGGTCCGATCGCCAACCGTGATGTCGTAGAGATTCGCTGTGCCACGGGATGGGGAACGCTTCGTCTCGCCCGAGTCCGAGAGCAAGTCCATCCGGACCGAATCCTGGGGGAAGTAGTAGGTGGGGTAGTAGGGGATCTCCCACACCATCTTGACGTGAACGGAGTCAGCAACGGTCACCCCGCCTATCTGCGCCCTGATCCTCTTCTGTCCGTCTTCGACGCGAACGCGTCCGCGTGTCTTGGTTGTCACGATTCTCTCCTTGATGGGTACGGCAAGGAACGCCTCCGCGTCAGCGACTATTCCGAAGGCACCGCGGTATCAAGAGCATCCGGGACCGTGCCGTACCGGGTTCGCAGGCTCACAGCCCCTCCTGGCTCGCAAGCTCGCCCGTCCTCCCTGAAGGGAGGACAGCAAGGAGAAGGGCCCGAGCTTTGCTCGGACCCTCCGTTTCTTCCTGACAACTGACGCCTGACGCCTGATTCCTCTCCTACTGCCCCGTCTTCACGAAGTTCTTGAACTGGGCCTTGACGTAGTCACGGTTCATCATTGCGATGAAGTCGATCGAGATGTTCTTCGGGCACGCAGACTCGCACTCACCGTGGTTGGTGCATGAGCCGAAGTACTCCTCCATCGTTTCGACCATCGCAACCACCCTGCTCCACCGCTCAGGTTGACCCTGGGGGAGGAGGCTGAGGTGGTTGATCTTCGCCGCCGTGAACAGGTTCGCTGCACTGTTCGGACACGCTGCCACACAGGCTGCGCAACCGATACAGGATGCGGCATCCATTGAAGCCTCGGCGGCTTCCTTCGGGACTGCGATGATGTTCGCGTCGGGTGCTGCACCGGTGTTGACCGAGATGTACCCGCCAGCTTCGATGATGCGATCGAGAGGGGAACGATCAACGATGAGATCTCGGATGACGGGCATGGCGGTTGCTCGCCACGGCTCGATGGTGATCGAATCTCCGTCCGAGAACTTCCGCATGTGGAGCTGACACGTTGCCGTACCGTCCTGCTCGCCATGGGGATGACCGTTGATCATCACGCCGCACATGCCACAGATACCCTCGCGACAGTCGTGGTCGAACGCGATCGGTTCCTCTCCGTCCTCGTTCAATTGCTCGTTGACCTCATCGAGCATCTCGAGGAACGAAGCTTCGGGGCTGACATTCTTGGCGTCGTAGGTCTTGAATTCGCCTGGCGCGTCCGGACCCACCTGCCGCCAGACTTTGAGTGACAGGTCCATTACTTGTAGCTCCTCTGGCTCAGCGCAACGTATTCGAACTCGAGCGGCTCCTTGTGGAGCGTCTGGGGCCAGTTCTCGCCCTTCCACTCCCACGCAGCCACATAGGCATAGTTCTCGTCGTCACGCCGCGCTTCGCCGTCCTCGGTCTGATGCTCCAGCCTGAAGTGGCCTCCGCAGGACTCCTCACGGTTGAGGGCATCGATCGCCATGAGCTCAGCGATCTCGAGCAGGTCGGCCAGACGGCCAGCACGCTCGAGCGATTGATTGAGCGAATCCGAAGTTCCGAGAACCTTGAGATCCTTCCAGAACTCCTCGCGGATGCGCTTGATGTCCTGTATGGCCTTGGTGAGGCCCTCCCGTTCCCTGGCGAGGCCGACGTACTCGATCATCACCTTGCCGAGTTCTCGGTGGAAGTCATCCACGGAACGGTTCCCGTTGATCGACAGGAATCGCTCAGTGCGAGCACTCACGTCATCGACGACTTCGGTGAATACGGGGTCATCCGTCGAGACGGGATCCGTGTTCAAGTAGTCAGCGAGGTACTCACCAATCGTGTACGGGATGACGAAGTAGCCGTCGGCAACACCCTGCATCAGGGCTGATGCGCCGAGCCGGTTCGCACCATGGTCGGAGAAGTTCGCCTCTCCGAGTGCGTAAAGGCCAGGCACGGTCGTCATGAGGTTGTAGTCGACCCACAAGCCACCCATCGTGTAGTGGGGGGCCGGGTAGATGCGCATCGGAACCGAGTACGGATCCTCATCGGTGATACGTTCGTACATCTCGAACAGGTTGCCGTAGCGTTCCTCGATCTTGGCCTTGCCGAGGCGTGCAATGGAATCCTTGAAGTCGAGGTACACGCCATTGCGCAGTGGCCCGACGCCTCTGTCTTCATCGATCATCCGCATCGCTGCTCGCGATGCAACATCTCGAGGAACGAGGTTCCCGAATGCCGGGTACTGCCGTTCGAGGTAGTAATCCCGCTCATCTTCAGCGATGTCGTTCGGTGGGCGGTTGTCGCCTGCTTCCTTGGGTACCCAGATACGTCCGTCATTGCGGAGCGATTCGGACATGAGCGTCAGTTTCGACTGGTGCTCATCCGACGCTGGGATGCAGGTCGGATGGATCTGCGTGAACGATGCGTTGGCAAAGAATGCACCCTTGCGGTGTGCCCTCCACACTGCCGTCCCGTTGCATGCCATTGCGTTCGTCGACAGGAAGTAGACGTTCGAGTAGCCACCGGTAGCGAGCATGACGGCGTGCGCCGAGTGCGGCGTGACCTCGCCCGTGACCATGTCGCGGACCACGATGCCGACAGCTCTGCCGTCCTTGACAGCGATGTCGAGCATCTCTGCCCTGGCGTGGAACGTCACCGTTCCGAGCTCGATCTGGCGTGCAAGCGCTTGGTACGCGCCGAGCAGCAGTTGCTGGCCCGTCTGACCACGTGCGTAGAACGTCCTTGAGACCTGCGCACCGCCGAAGGAACGATTGTCCAGCAAGCCCCCGTACTCGCGGGCGAACGGGACACCTTGGGCAACAGACTGGTCGATGATCTCGTTGGATACCTGGGCCAGTCGGTAGACATTGGACTCGCGAGAGCGATAGTCGCCGCCTTTGACCGTGTCGTAGAAGAGACGGAAGATCGAGTCTCCGTCGTTCGTGTAGTTCTTGGCCGCGTTGATCCCACCCTGCGCAGCGATCGAGTGTGCCCGTCGTGCAGAGTCGTGGTATGTGAAGACCTCGACCTCGTAGCCCAGCTCACCGAGCGTCGCTGCGGCGGATGCACCGGCAAGGCCCGTGCCCACGATGATGATCTTGTATTTGCGCTTGTTCGCAGGGTTGACGAGCTTCGTGTCGAAGCGGTGCTTGTCCCAATGCTCCTGGATCGGCCCTTCAGGGATCTTTGCATCGAGGATGTATGTGTTTTCAGTCATGATCGCCCTTCCGATCAAGCGACCCAGCCGGCCCAGATGGCCAGTGGGATCGAGAGGTTTCCGATGAGGATCATCGCGGCAAAGGCGATAGCGAAGTAGCGGCGCAGGTCGTTGTACTTCGGGTTCACCGTTCCAATGGTCTGGAAGAGACTCCATGCACCGTGGTAGATGTGAACCGCGAGGGCAGTGTTCGCCAGCATGTAGAAGATCGCTACCACCGGGTTCGAGAGGCTTGCGATCATGTTGTCGTACACATGCCCGTGGACGAAGTCCGGATTGACCCACCCCAAGGTGAGGTCGGCAAGGTGATACAGCAGGAACAGGGCCACGATCGTGCCCGACCACCGCATCGTGCGACTGGCATAGCTCGCCTCGTTGTAGTGGCGCTTGTGCTCGTACCTGCCCCGGCCGCGAGCGACCCAGTTCCGGCGGGTCAGAACAACAGCTGCCCAGATATGGATGATGAACAACGAGGAGAGGCCGATCCTGAACAACAAGAGGATCGAACCCTCAGGGACGATGTGCCCGCCGAGTGTTCGTAGAGCCTCTGAGTAGAGGTCGATCTGATACTCCCCTGTGAGAGCATCAACACCCAAGAAGATCTTGAGATTTCCGATGAGGTGGGCAAGTACGTAAAGGAGCAATCCGATACCCGTGATTGCCATGAGCCATTTGATGCCGACAGAGGAGGTAAAGAAGCCTCCCAGCCATTGGCGCCAGCCATGACGATCGTGAACAGGAGCTCGTTTCGTGGTGGTCACTGAACCATCCTTTGTCGAACGTGTCC
>CBETWC010000163.1:0-4981 GCA_965539925.1 uncultured bacterium | reverse complement strand
TCGGATGGTCCATCTCCTGGAGCCCACCCCTGAGGTCCTCGTTGGTCGGGTGGCGGCCGCCGATCACGAGCATGGGCGTGTTGGCGAAGTACGCGTTCGCCACACCGGTGACGGCGTCGGTCACTCCCGGTCCGGCTGTGACAAGAGCCACACCCAGCTTCCCCGTGAGCCGAGCGTATGCATCAGCAGCGTGAGCGGCTGCCTGTTCGTGGCGGACATCGACAACATCGATGCCTTCAGCGACGAATCCGTCCATGATCGCGAGGATGTGGCCGCCGGTGAGCGCGAACGCCTTGTCGACGCCTTGGGCCTTGAGTGCCCTGCCGAGGATGTGCCCGCCGCTGATCTTGGCCAATGTTGCTCCGTCGTGCGTAGACACTAGACAGTAGACAGGTGGCAGTTCTCAGGCATCAGGTTTCAAGCATCAGACGTCAGTCAAGGGCCAGAAATGGGAACCATTTGGGCATAACCGGCGTCCTAAGCTTGTTGCACCCAGAACCCAACCAAGGTCTCCATGTTCAAGAAGAAGCCCAAAGCCCGCAAGATCGTCCATATGGGCGAGATCGACGAGTTGACCAGGTCGGGTAAGCCCGTACTCGTCGACTTCTACCAGGTTGGCTGCGCGCCGTGCCAGGTCATGGACGGCATCTTCAATGAGCTCGCTCGCGAGTACGGGTCATCCGCGCACGTGGTCAAGGCAGACATCGGTCGCATGCCTGACGCTGTCGGTAGATACAAGATCCGTTCGACACCAACGATGGTCCTCCTTGCACCTGCCAAACCGAAGAAGGCCAAGAAGGGCGCCAACCGTCAGGGCGGCAACCTCTCCAACCAGCGTCCCGTCACCCAACGATGGCGTGCATCAGGCCTCGTCAAGAAGGACCAACTGACCCGACTCCTCGAGTCCAACGGCGCCAAGCGCGTCAGCGTTTAGCGAGCTCCGCTCGCAGAACTAAGAATCAAGAACCAAGATTCAAGAAGGCAATCCCCGGGCTCTGGCACGGTGTTCTCGATTCTCGATTCTTGACTCTTGACTCTTGACTCTTGACTCTCACGAATAGTTGTAGAAACCCTCGCCTGACTTGCGGCCGAGGAGGCCGGCTTCGACCATGCGCTTGAGCAGCGGTGGGGCTGCGTAGCGGGGGTCCTGGTACTCCTCCATCAAGGCATCCGCCACTGCAAGCATCGTGTCGTTGCCGATGAGGTCTGACAGCGTGAGGGGACCCATCGGGTAGCCCGCACCGTTCACCATTGCAGCGTCGATGTCCTCCCTCGTGGCGAAGCCCTCCTCGTACATGCGCACCGCCTCGAAGATGTAAGGGCAGAGCAGCTTGTTCACGATGAACCCTGCTCTGTCCTTGGCACGAACGACGGTCTTGCCGAGCGTGTCCTGCGCGAACGATGCCGCCCTGTCTGCCGTTGCCTCGTCCGACACAACGGTCGAGATGACCTCGACGAGGGGCATCACGGTCGCAGGGTTGAAGAAGTGCATCCCGATGACAGATCCGGGGCGGCTTGTTGCCGTCGCTATCTGTGTGATGGGGATCGACGACGTATTCGACGCCAGAATCGCGTCTTTGGACTCGACGATCTCGTCGATCTTGGAGAACAGATCACGCTTGATGTCCAGGTTCTCGACGACCGCTTCGATGACGAGGTCACGATCTGCGAATGACGCAAGATCGGTTGTGAACGTCATATGCGCAAGAGCGGCATCCCGTCCGGGCTCGTCGAGCTTCCCGCGGTCGACCGCCTTCGCCAGGGACTTCTCAATCCCAGCCTTGGACTTCGCTGCGAGTTCGTCGGTCATCTCGACAACGATGACATCGATCCCTGCCTTGGCGCAGACCTCGGCGATACCGCCACCCATCTGTCCTCCACCGACGATTCCTACCTTGCTGACGTTCATGAATTCCCTTTCGTCGTCCACTCCCGCATGGTAGTTTCGTGCGATCCTCGTGCCGCCAAGGGGGACAGCATGGACCGCTACACGACAGACAACATGGACAGTTGGAACGATCGCGTTCGGATCCATTCAGCATCTGATCTCTACGACACCAATCAGTTGATTGCAGACCCGGATCACCTGAGTTCAACAGTGAGCGTCGACAAGCCATATCTCGGCGACGTGACAGGCAAGTCACTGCTTCATGCCCAATGCCACATGGGATCGGACACTCTCTCATGGGCGAAGCTGGGCGCAAACGTCACAGGCATCGATTTCTCCGCCCCAGCCCTCGAGGCCGCTCGCGTTACCGCGGCACAGCTCGGGATTGAGGCAAGGTTCATCGAATCGGAGCTCTATGCAAGCCCCGATGTGCTGAACGAGGAGTTCGATATCGTCTATACGGGAGTCAGGGCAATCAACTGGCTCCCCGACATCTCTCGCTGGGCAAGAGTCATGGCAACATTCACCCGACCCGGCGGAACCTTCTACATGCGCGAGGCGCATCCGTTGGTTTGGGCGCTCGACTGGGAGCGTGATGACGATCTGATTTCTGTCACAGAGCACTATTTCGAGAGAGCGACGCCATCAACATGGCACGAGCCTGTGACATACGCCGGAGAGGGCACGCTTGAGCATGACACGATTCACTCGTGGAATCACGGGCTCGCAGAGATATTCATGGCGCTGATGGAGTCCGGATTCCATATCGATCTGTTCGAGGAGCATCAGTTCCTCGATTGGAAAGCCCTCCCCCACATGACCGAGACCGATGGATTGTGGAGACTCCCTGAAGCTCAACGAGATCTCGTACCGCTGATGTACTCCATATCCGCTACAAGAAAGACATAAGACGAAAGACGAAAGACCAAGGAACGGCAGCAGTCCGAGTCTTTTGTCTTATGTCTTTCGTCTCTTGTCTGCGAGAGCAGCGAGCTAATGCCCTGGTGGGTTTTCGATCGCTGAGAAGGCTTGGCGGCGGGACTCGATGATCTCGAAACCGATCTGCTCGAGAGTGTCCATGAGCCAGAGGTACGCAGGTTTTCCGGGGCGGTAGTCCGCTTCGGCCATTCCCTGGATCCGTCCCTGTTCCTGGAGTGCCTTCACCTTGGCGTGGTTGTTGTGCGGCTCGACGGTGTACACACCGAGCGTCCTTCCGCCGGATGTGTTGAGGATGGAGAACGCAGGCACATCGGATGGGCCGTCTGCGATGTACACGATGTTCTTCATCGGTACGCGCCGCTGATCGAGGGCCATGCGGGCGTTCACATCGAGCTCGGAAATCATGTTGACGCCCTTGTTGATCTCGAAGATCGCACGTGTCTTGGACGTGTTGTCGATCGTGTAACCGATATGGCTGATGGGCCCTTCCCCTGGCGGCACCGGAAGCCGCTCGAGATAGCCGGGCTCGGCGACATCCTCGATGAACGTGTTCGCCCAGATGCCGTCAACCACCGAGCCGAAGACGGATCCCTCGATCATCTCCTTGAGCCCTGTCGAGACGATGTAGTGCTCGACTGCAATGCCCTCGTTCGCGAACTCAGGGATCTCACCGACGTGTTCCCTCGTTGCATGCATGAAGTCCGGCATGCCTGGCACGGGCATGAGGTCCTTGCCGAGCTCCCTCAGCTTTGCGTTCGACAGACCATCGAAGACGCCCTCGCGTACGTACGTGAGGAGATGACCAAGATACGCGGTGTCCCTCTGGATGGCGACACCGTTGCGTGCGTAGTAGCCGACCAGCCCTTCGACCTCTTCCCAGAAGTCATCGGGGTCGACACCGTACGCGTCGAATATCGGATCCTGCATGTTGGAAGGGATCAGCGTCTTGTCGAAGTCCCAGACAAAGGCGATGACGGTCTGGGTGTAGAGCGGTGCTGGCATGTCAGCAGCCTAGGCTCCTATGGCCTCTCGAAGCCTGAGAAGCGGACAGCATCGTCATCGAACCACCATCCCTGCAATGTGCACGGGGTGCCGCGAAGAGCTGTGTGCGCCTCCCCGAGCCTGTCGAGCGACACGATCACGTTGAGTAGCCAGGCCCTTTCGTCAAGGGTCCATGCCGCCTCGGAGAGCACTTCGATGTTCGTGTCGGCATCGACAACGATCTCAACCATGCGTGTTCGATCTGCGACCACGGCACGCACAGCGCCGGCGTCAACAGGTGAGTCGAGGAACTCGGCAAGGGACATCTCCGTTGCCTCATCGACGTGGGCTCTGTGTGCAGCGAGCACGGCCTCTGATACGAAGTCAACGCTCGTTCTTGCTTCTTGTACGGCTACTGCCATGTCCGCCTCCGCAGTGAATGACAATATTGTAATTCAAAACGGCTGCGAGTGCGAATGGTTCTCTCTCAGTCAGGGAGAGACACCGAGTAGGCACCAGATTCTGTGTCGAAATCCATCTCGACAACACCCTTTGCAGTTGCTGCCTTGATGAACTGCAGGAAGCCGCCGTACCCGTATTTCTTCTCGGAGAAGCTCGTGTCGGCCTTGCGCATCTCGTCCTTGAGCCCGGAGAGGGCGACAGGCTTGCTCGTGTCCATTGCGGAGATTGTCGATGCGAGCAGCTCGAATGCGGCGGACTCTCCCCTGCCAGCCTCGGGGAACGAAACCACGGGGTCTCCCTTGCGAGATGACGCATCAAGATGCACCTTCCCGCGCTCCGCGAGGTTCCGCATCAGCTCGCTGAAGGACCTGAAGCCGTAGTCACTCTCGGAGAAAGTGGAGTCCTTTCTCAGAAGCGCTCGCTTCAGCTGGGATATCCGGACCTCGTCATCGGTCGAACGCTGAAGCCCGCTGAGCGTGCGCGAGACGAGCCCGTTGAGGCTGTCCAGGTTCTTGACCTGCTGCACAGGCTCGGACTTGCCGCGCCTGATCACCTTCGCTTGAGGAAGGTCAACACCGTCAAGGTTCTCGTAGAAGAGGAATTCGTCACAGGCCGGTGGCAGCAACCTCGAGGTGGAGGCTTTGAGTCCGACGCCGATCACCTGCCTGTTCAACTCCCTCAGTTTGTGGACGAGGGGGCTGAAGTCAGAAT
>CBETWC010000162.1:0-5022 GCA_965539925.1 uncultured bacterium | reverse complement strand
CTGACTTCGCCCTACTCACCTGTCTCCGAACGACGTACCAAAAGGTGATCAGGATGATCGCTGGGATGAACAAGCTCACAGACAGGCGAATCGCCTGCCCGGCGGCGTCCTCGCGGGAACCGGCATCGGACGACAACACGACGACAGCGACCAGTACGAAGACTGCCACGGCCGCTGCGACCAGTACGACGGCTCCCCGTCGCCATGGATGGCCTTGCTCCGTGCGCGTGTGATCTTCTACTGGATACTGGTCCACACTGGAGGATCGGCAGATTCGCCCTCGACCTTGAACGATGAATCTCGGGCGGCACCTCCGAGGGGAACCCGTCCTTGGATCAGAGGAGTGACTTCATGCCTGCCGAGTCTCGTACGGCTGAAGCGGTCTCAGCTATCTCCCGTCGACTTCGGTTCCCCGTGTGCGTTCGTTGGGTCGCGTCTGGGCAGCGACGGGCGATTCGTCGAGGGCGAGGAGGCGTGTGAGTTCCTCTGTTCGCTGGGTCATGCCGAGGTTCTCGGTCGTTGGCCATTGGCGGATTTCGTCGCGGGCGAAGTCGATCCACTGTTCGATGCTCTTGAACATCTCGATCTGGAAGGTTGCAAACAGCACCGAGAGGTGCGTGCGTTCCGGGAAGGGATGTTCGTCGTTCAGGTACGACGCCATGAGTTCAACGATCGCATCATGGTGCTCGCCGATGTCGGCTTCGAATTCGTCGAGGGCACCGAACAGGTCTTCGAGTGTTCCGTGATCGGCAAACAGGAGCCGGAGGAGCGCTTCGATCTCGAACCTCGGGGGCTGCGTTCTGGAGCTTGTCCATTCGCCCAGCGCATCTCGACCTTCTTCGGTGATTTCATAGACGTTGCGGCTGCGGCTACCTGCTTCATCTTTGTAGGTGGTGGCATATCCGAGTTCGACGAGTTTCTTGGGTTCCGAATACAGGAGGCGTTCGGACTTGGGCCAGGCGTAACGGAGGCTCCGCTGGGCCTGGCGTGTGAGCTCGTAGCCGGTCCACGGTTTCAGGTCGAGGAGGGCAAGGACTGCGTACGATGAGGTGGTCATTCTCGGTGCCATGCATTTGACTCTACTGCATAGTGCAGCATATAGTCTACTGCAGGCTGCAGTAATCGCTGGATGGGTCCAACTCGTTCACGTTTGAAAGCTGCATCGGCACACACGACGACACTGCGATTGGGAGAGCACCATGGAGATCAGTGAACACATCACAGCCGTTGGACAGGAGGCGAAGCTCCTGGCAGAAGCAGCGGAGCAGAGCGGACTCGATGTGGACGTTCCGACATGCCCCGGGTGGGACATGCGAGAACTGCTACGCCACCTGAGCGAGATTCACCTCTGGGCCGCGGGAATCATCGCGGAACGTACCACGAAGCTCTGGCCGGAAGACATCTCCGAACACACCGAAACATGGCCGGATCTCGCCGTCTTCTGGCCGGACGACAACGATCTGGTCGACTGGTATCTGAAGACCAACGCCAATCTGGTTCAGGCCCTCGAATCGGCACCATCGGATCTCGACTGCCCGACCTTCCTCCCCGCGCCGTCGCCCCGTGCAATGTGGGCCAGGCGCCAAGCCCACGAAACGGCGATTCATCGATTCGACGCCGAGAACGCCGCTGGCATAGCGACCGAGTTCAACCCCACGTTCGCCTCCGACGGAATCGACGAACTACTTGCCGCGTTTGCGCCACGAAAAGACGAGTTCCCGATCGAGAGCACCAAGACGATGCTTGTCCACGCCACGGACACCAACGACCGCTGGCAGGTCACAATGGGCCCCGACGGTATCACCACGGTCCGCGGCGACGGACCTGGGGATGTCACCCTCACCGGAGACGCATCCGACCTCTATCTGGCCCTGTGGAACAGGGTCGAGGACTCGACCATCACCGTCACCGGCGATCGTGAACTCCTCGACACATGGCACGAGAACCATCGAGTCCGCTGGTCGTAGGAGGCAGGTAGCCGCGCCGCTGGGTGGCATACGGGAACCGATGTTCAATCACATCTGGACGCTGCATCGGAACCACGACCGTTCGATGAGGAGGATGCCATGGAGATCACCGAACACATCACAGCCATTGGACGGGAAGCGATGATCCTGGCAGAAGCAGCCGAGCAGGGAGGACTCGACGCCGACGTTCCGACATGCCCCGGATGGAACATCCGAGAGTTACTGCGCCACCTGAGCATGATTCACCTGTGGGCCGCTGCCCCGGTCGCGAAGCGAACCACGACGTTGGTGCTCGATGACCTCTCCACACTCACGGAGTACTGGCCGGATCTGGCTGTCTTCTGGCCGGACGATGGCGACCTGATCGGTTGGTATCTGGAAACCAACGCCAACCTGGTTCAGGCCCTCGAATCGGCACCGTCGGATCTCGATTGTCCGACCTTCCTTCCCGCACCATCACCCCTGGCAATGTGGGCCAGACGCCAAGCCCACGAGACGGCAATCCACCGCTTCGATGCCCAGAGCGCTGTCGGCGCTGGATCTGGGTTTGATCCCGTGTTCGCCTCCGACGGAATCGACGAGCTCGTCGCCGCAAGTGCTCCACGGCGCAACGAGTTTCCTGTCGAGAGTGCCAAGACGATGATGGTCCACGCCACCGACACCGACGATCGTTGGCACATCACGCTCGCACCCGACGGCATCACAACGATTCGCGGTGACGGACCTGCAGACGTCACACTCACCGGAGACGCATCAGACCTCTATCTTGTGCTGTGGAATCGGGCCGAGGACTCAACTATCACCATCACCGGGGACAGCGATGTCCTCGATCTGTGGCACAACGGCTTCCTGGTCATCTGGCCGCAGGTGGACACAATGAGCCCGGCCTAGCGACACACGTACGCACCAGCGACACACGAACTGTTGGTCAGCTCGATCACCTCTCGGCACCCGCCCATCGGGAGTCCTCTGGGAACAGGAGGTGGACTGCGACTGTGTGAGGGACGGCTAGATTCCTGATGAGCAGATAGCCAACCAACGATTTGTCCGTGGGGCGGAACATACGGATAACGTTGGCTCCGGATCAGAGGAGTTACTCATGTCGGACGAGTCCCTTGCAGCTGAAGAAGTCTCAGCGATTGCCGAGGAGGCGTACGTCTATGCCTTCCCCATGTTGATGGGTTACCGGTACGGGTACGCGACGTTTCTTCAGCCTGCATCGCCCGCCTATGCCGGCCCGGCGAATCAGGGTCCGTACGGTGAGGCCGTCACGCTTGATCACACGTTCAAAGATGTCATCACGCCGAATGCCGACACTCCCTATTCGTTCGGTTTGTTGGATCTGCGAGGTGGACCTGTGGTGCTGACGGTTCCCGAGGTCACTGGCCGCTACTACGTGATGCAGTTCGAGGATCTATTCGGGTACAACCAACTCTTTGTTGGAAGCAGAGCCACGGGTTCGGCTCCCGGGTCGTATCTCCTTGTGGGTCCGCAGTGGGATGGTGACATACCCGAAGGATTCGTCTCTTCGTTCCGCTTTGAAACCGACCTGGTGTACCTGATCGGTCGTACCCAACTGCTGGGATCTGACGACCAACCCGCTCTTACGAAGGTCATGGAGCAGTATCGATTGGAGCCGCTCGAGGTATTCGAGGGCGGCGAAGCTCCTGCCCTGGAAGCGTTCGACTGGCCGCACTGGGATGATGACGCGTCGCGCGATGAGCGCTTCATCGGCTACGTGAACGCCCTCCTGATGTTGTGCCAACCGCCACACCCTGCCGAGGTTGAGATACTCGACCGTTTCGCAAGTATCGGCATCGGACCCGGCCTCGCGTTCGACCCCGACACCTTGAGTGCAGACAGAAGAGAGGCTCTCGTTCAGGGGGTTGCATCTGCCCGAACCAAGATGGCTGAGGCGGCAGAGTCGATGGGTGAGAACATCAACGGATGGATGTCGTCGGATCCGTTCGGCAACCGCGACTTCTACGACGGTGACTACATGAAACGTGCCGCAGCAGCAATGGTTGGGTGGGGAGGAAACGACCGGATCGAGGCGCACTATCCGATGGCTCGACGCGATGCGGATGGCAATCCGTTCGACGGCAGTGCGAAGTATCAGATGACGCTCGAAGCATCACCACCGGTGAATGCCTTCTGGTCCTTGACTATGTACAACACGTCCTATGACGGAACCGCCGGCTACTTCGTCGAAAACCCGATCGGCCGGTACCTGATCAGCTCGATAACCGAAGGACTCGTCGAAGATGACGATGGCGGACTCACGATCACGATGCAGCACGAAGAGCCCACGGACCCCTCCGAGCGGGCGAACTGGCTGCCGACGCCCGAGGGACGCTTCTATCTCGCCCTGCGATTGTACTGGCCCGAGCCAGCCGCACTCGATGGAACGTGGAATCCGCCACCAGTGGCTCGAATCAGTTGACGAAGCGGATCTGCCAATCGACGTAAGGAGCAGTGATGGGTGATGTGATAGGCGAGACTCTCTCGTTTGCTGTCGGTGTTGCCGTGAGCCCGGTGCCGATTGCGGCCGTAATCGTGATGTTGTTCACACCGAAGGCGAAGACCAATGCGCCCGTGTTCTTGGTCGGTTGGGTCGTTGGGTTGTTGGTCGTGGGCTTCATCGTGTTGTTGATCCCCGGAATGGAGGCGAGCAACGGTGAGCCATCCACGACCACGGGAGTCATCAAGGCCGTGCTGGGAGTGCTGTTGCTGGTTGCCGGGTGGGCGGCTTGGCGGAAACGGCCCGGGTCGCAAGAAGTTGCTGAAGCGCCGAGTTGGATGGATGCCATTGATGGCTTCGGTATCGGCAAGTCGTTTGGGATGGGGTTCCTCCTATCCGCGGTGAACCCGAAGAACCTGCTCCTTGTGGCGGCAGCGGCGGCCACCATTGCAGCCGCGGGACTCTCCGGGGGTGAAGAGACAACTGCGCTGCTTGTATTCACGCTGATCGCGGCGAGCACGGTTGCAGTGCCCGTCATTGGGTACCTCATCGTTGGCGAACGTGCCGACGAGACATTCGCCAAGGCCAAGGACT
>CBETWC010000161.1:0-5023 GCA_965539925.1 uncultured bacterium | reverse complement strand
TCCCCATCCGGCAGGAGCTACTACGCCTGCAGGAAATTGGCGAGGAGCGCCTTGCCCTGGATGGTCATGATGGACTCGGGATGGAATTGGACCGCCACAACGGGTAGGTCGGTATGCCTGACACCCTGCACGACACCGTCGTCCGAGTGGGCGGTTGCCTCGAGAACATCGGGGAGTTCGATGACTGCCAGTGAGTGATATCGCGTCGCATCGAAGGGATTGGGGAGACCTTCGAACAGTCCCTTGCCATCGTGCGTGATTGGCGAGGTCTTCCCATGGCGCGGCTCGGGGGCAAGCCCAACCGAACCGCCGAAGGCGACCACTGCGGCCTGCAGGCCGAGGCACACGCCCAACGTCGGGATCTCAGGTCCTAGTTGCCGCATGTACTCGATCGAAAGCCCCGCATCCTCGGGTCGACCCGGTCCCGGTGAGATCACGAGACGGTCGGGAGCGAGCTCGCGAGCCTCGTCCACCGAGAGCGCATCGTTTCTGAACACGATCGGGTTGCCGCCGAGCTCACCGATGTACTGGGCAAGGTTGTACGTGAACGAGTCGTAGTTGTCCAGAATCAGGACGTTCACGAGATCGTTCCCCCGGAATCCAGGAGGTTGTTGCCCATCCAGTCATACACGAACATCAAGACGATGAAGGCAGCGATGAGAATCACCGCTGCGAGGACGAATTGCACGGGTCGGGGGCCCGGGAGGGCATTGAACATACGTTTGGCCATCATCCGTTGATCACCTTTGCATTCGGACCGTCCACGAGTTCAGCGAACACCACCAGTCTCTGTCGAGAACTGAACTTGGGATGGCATGTCGTGAGGGTCAGCCACGCCCCCTGACGCTGCTCGGTGACCCAGATCTCGGTTGGACGAACGATGATCGTCTCTCGGACCTCATATATGTGGATACCGAGCCCGGTCTCGACCTCGATGATGTCCCCGGGCACGAGCTCATCGAACTCGTGGAACGGAGCACCATAGGTGGTCCTGTGGCCCGAGAGGACAGCGTTGCCCGGTTGGCCGGGGAGAGGAGTGGATGCCATGTGCCCGACACCGTTCTTCAGGTCGGACCTGCTGACCCCCTCGACGATCGCCCAACCGTCCTCGAGACGCTCGATCGACGGAATACGGATGATCGCGAAGGCCTCATGTTCTGGCGGAGGGCTCTCAACAAGAAGGACCGGCTGAGGTAGCGAGACATCCTCTGGGTCGGTGAGTTCCGGTGGACCCGGTTCGACGTAGACAACCTCAGTGATCTCGGCCGTGACGAAGTACTCCTCTGCCTCTACCTCGAGTACCGCGTTGTTCTGTTGGGCGAAGAAGGTCGTGACGAAGAGCTGATGGGCGACGAATCCAAGGAGGAAGAGACCGAACCAGATGCTCGCCCATCCGACGAACCGGATACTCCGCACTACAAGCCCACCGCTCGACGCTGGCGCCTCCGCGGGCTCTGTTCTCTCGGTCATGGTGTCGCTCATCGCGAGAGAGGCTACAGCGATATGCGATATGCGTTGAACGTTGTGCCTCGTTCGGTCAGTTGTCGCCGGAGTTACCTGACACCTGACGCCTGACACCTGTACTCTGTTCCACATGCCAGTCTCAAAAGGCCGCAAGAAGGCCAACAAGCGTCCAACGCCTCCCAAGCACAAGCCAGCGGCCATCGACGAGAAGGGGCCGTCTCCAACCTGGTATGTCTCTCTGATGTTCGGCCTGATGGCAGTTGGGATCGCCATCATCCTGGTGAACTACATGGGCGTCCTCCCCGGAGGCACATCCAACACCTACCTCCTTGCAGGACTCGCAGCCATCGGCGTCGGTTTCACGATGACGATGAATTATCGGTAGGTCAGATTTCAGACATCAGGTATCAGACGTCAGGCGTCAGCCAAGAGAACCATGGAACGCGAAGTGTTTTCGCGACTTTCCCACACCAGTGGATAACCCTGTGGACAAGTTCCTACCTGACGCCTGATACCTGACGCCGCATGAGCCGCAGGCTCATGCCTGCTCCATGTCCTCGCGGCAGTGGCGGGGTGGGGAGATGTCACCGTGCTGTGCCTCGGTGACCGTCAGGGAGAGTCCACACACTGAGCAGATGTACGGGACATCAACCTCGTGGACCTCGTCGGTATCTGGTTCGGGGGGTGGGCCGGCAGCGATGAACTTGATCGACCAGATCGTCAGAACGAGTATCGAGATCCCGATGAATACTGCAAAGACGAATGGCGCACTCACGCCAGGGATTCGATGATCGTCCCGTTCGCCAATCCCCCGCCCTCACACATCGTTTGGAGTCCATACCTGCCGCCTGAACGTTCGAGCTCATGCACGAGTGTGGTCATCAACCGTGCACCACTTGCACCGAGCGGATGACCAAGTGCAATCGCCCCACCGTTGACGTTGACCTTGCTCCAATCGACTCCGATTTCCCGTCTCCAGGCTCCGACGACGCTCGCAAACGCCTCGTTGACCTCGAACAGGTCAATGTCATCCGCTGATAAGCCAGCCCGACCAAGAGCCTTCTGGGTGGCAGGAATCGGTCCGGTGAGCATCGACACTGGATCGGTGCCGAGGACACTGAACGATACGAACCGGGCACGGGGCTTAAGACCGAACTCGTCAGCCTTCTCTCTGGACATGACCAACAACGCGGCTGCTCCGTCGGTTATCTGAGAAGAGTTGCCTGCCGTGACAACACCGTCCTCCTTGAAGGCCGGCTTGAGCGAAGCCAGCACCTCTGGCGTTGTCGACGGCCGTATCCCCTCATCTCGCGCAACTGTCTCAACGACACCATCCACTTTGACCTCGATCGGAATGATCTCGTTCTCGAAGCGCCCCTCTTCCGTCGCCCGCAGCGCCCTCATGTGGGAGTCGTAGGCATAGCCATCCAGCTCTTCGCGAGGAATGCTCCAGCGTTCGGCGATCATCTCGGCAGAGAGTCCCTGTGGGATGAGGCCGTTCTGGTACCGCTCACGGGTCCTCTCACCAAAAGGTCGGCCCGTTCCGGCCGAAGAACCCATCGGGACCCTGGACATGGACTCGATACCCGCCGCCACCACGATGTCGTACGCACCTGCCATCACGCCTTGGGCAGCGAAATGGACCGATTGCTGGGACGAACCGCACTGTCGATCGATCGTAACGCCGGGGACGGACTCCGGCCAACCAGCACCGAGTACAGCGTTGCGCCCGATGTTCCATGTTTGGTCACCGACTTGGGAGACACAGCCCATGATCACATCGTCGACGAGAACAGGGTCAAGGCTGTTGCGTTCGGCGAGCGACTTCAGAGTCTCCGCTGCAAGGTCCGCGGGATGCCAATCCGAGAGAACCCCGCTGCGTCTTCCCATCGGCGTTCGGACAGCATCAACGATCACAGCCTCTTGCACGGGTTCTCCTTGATTCGGAGTGGAGACGATCGGACTCGAACCGACGACCCCCTGGTTGCAAACCAGGTGCTCTCCCAACTGAGCTACGTCCCCTTGGGATGGCGGAAGTGTATATCAGATTCCAGATGTCAGATCCGGCTGGCTGGCATCTGGCATCTGGCATCTGGCATCTGGGATCTGTTCTAGACCCCTGGTTGGAGGACCATGACAACGATGATGATCGACACGAGCAGTGTCTGGATGTGACCCAGATTCCCGACGCTCTTCGCCTTGGCCATCGTCTCGGGATCCGTCAGGCCCTTCTCTGCGACGAGTTCGCCGATCTCCGCCACGCGTGGCTTGAGTATGAACAACCCATTTGCGAGAGCAAGGAGGGTCAACGCGAATCCGATGGTGACGAACAGCATCTCGAACTCATAGACGGACTGCAGCACGATCCAGATACCGGTGATGAGCACCACAAAACCAGCAGCGGGGAAAATGCGCATGTTCGTGAGCCCCACCTTGACTCCAACGGTCATGATGGTCTCGGGATCCTTCGTGCGAGCAGCAGACGCCATCAACGACTCGACGTAGAACTGCCCTCCGAACAACGCCGCTCCTGCCAGCACGTGTAGCAACAATATCCATTCCATGACCTGGTCCTTCCCTAGAAATCGCGAACGGGATACTAGGGGTCTGGCATCTGGCATCTGGCATCTGGCATCTGGCATCTGGCATCTGCACGCGAGAGAACCTGACGAATCCCCCTGAAAGTCCACAACCTGTGCTGGCGTCACCGTTCAATGGCCACCTGCTCCCGATGTGCTGTCGGGAGCGTGGAGTCTGAAGTAGTCGGTTGTGGACCGGATTCGTCAGGCTCTGGGAGCATTGTGCATCAAGCCCGCTACTTTCGGTATCGGGGAAAACCCTGATTCCTGCTGCAGCAGAGAACGCCGCTACCGGCCTCTGTCGACGAGTCCCGACTCGAATGCTCTGATGGCAAGCTCATGACGACTCGCCACACCCAACTTCTCGAAGATGTGGCTCATGTGCGTTTCGATCGTTTTGACCGACACGAACATGGCGTCAGCGGTCTTCTGGTACGAATACCCCCGGGCGATGTACTCGGCAACCTCTCTCTCACGTGGTGAGAGTTGTTCTATGGATGGTTCCTTGGCAACCACATCGTCGAAGTCGAGAAGGAAGCCCGCGATCTGAGGGGAGACAGGCATCGACCCAGCGAGAGCTTCAGCCACCAAGTCGGGCAACCGGTCCCCCAGGGTCGACTTGACGAGGTAGCCATCGACTCCGGCCTGGAGCATCTTGACCACGTCTCGCTTGTCTGCCGATACAGAGAGGCATACGAACCGACAGTCGATATTCGCCGCCCGCACACCGCGAACGATGTCCGCTCCTGATCCCGACGGGAGATGAACGTCAAGGAGCACGCCGTCCGGATCTGTTGAAATGATCGCCTCAATCGCCTCTGCCACATCGCCTGCTTCAGCGACGACTTCGAACTCATCTGCAAGGTACTTCGCTGCACCGGCTCGCAGGATGTCGTGAGCATCGACAAGCACGATGCGGGGCTTGCTCTTGCAGGAACTCCAACATCTCGAGCTGAGACCTTGACCTCGGTGCCCTGACC
>CBETWC010000160.1:0-5073 GCA_965539925.1 uncultured bacterium | reverse complement strand
AACTCGCAGTTGGCATCTCCGAGCTCGAGAGCGACCTGCGCAAAGAGGGTGTACGGGCCAATGCGCTCGAGCGCAAGATCCATGCTCCGCACAAGGCAGAAGGCAACGTCGAAGCGGCCTTCCTCGCTGCCGCCGAGTCGAAACAGCAACTCCTCGACGAAGCAGAGATGCGAGCACAGGAGATCATCACCGACGCTCGGAGCGAAGCTTCGCGTCTGGTCGAGATTCCGAAGAGTGAGTCGCAGCGGGCCCAGCAAGAGAGCACCGCGATTCTGCTGCAAGCGACAGAGCGCCTCGAGAGCGCCAAGCGCGAGGCAGCGTCCATCGAGGAGCGGGCGAAGTCGGAGACGACCCAACTCGAGGCAGAATCTGCTGAGCGGGGCCGAAGAACCGTTGAGGAAGCAGATAGACGAGCACAAGAGACCGTCGATGCCGCTCGGCACGAGGCTGCGATTCGTATCGCTGCGGCGCAACGAGAGTCATCTGATATCAGGTCAACGCTCGAGGCGGAGCACACAGAACTCGTGGAGAAGGTGCGGTCGCTTCAGGCAGCAGTTGTTGGCATGATCGAACACGGTGCTGCACACTCACCCGCGTTGGCTGCTGTCCTGGAACCCGTTGAGCAGCACATCGACACCGAGGCCGTGTAGTCCTCCAACCGCTGAACGCAGGTTCCCTATTGTGTCGCCATCAAATGACCGATGCATCGAGGGCAGTATCAGCACTCGTCAGTACCATTGATGTAACGACGGAGATGACCACATGGCCAGGAGAAAAGGACGCGGGGTAGGGGATGTGAGCCGGTACACCGGTTCTGCCTCACGCCCTCCCTCGTTCACAGACGATCCTCTTGACGACTCCATCGCGTCCGGAACGTCATTCTTCCTCATGTCACTCGTGGTCTTTCTCGCCATCTCGGTGGGCGCGGTGTACTTCGGAACAAAGAACATCGAATCCGACATCGAATCCAGGTCACAGGAGAGCCTTCAGGCCGCAGGATTCAACGACGTGGATGTTCTCGCGCAGGGCGCATCCGTCCACCTGTCGGGTTCAATGAGCACCGAACAGTCAGAGGACGTTGCCTTTCAAGCCGTGAGTTCTCTCGTTGGCGTCCGAGACGTAGAGGGGAAACTCTGGCCTGTCTTCTCAGGCGATATCGATGACATCGTTGTCACCGGCGAAGCTCTTGAGTTCAATTGGGATGGCTCCGTCGTGACCGTCGAAGGCAATGTGGCGAATGAAGACCGTCGAACCTTCGTCGAAAGCACGCTCTCACCAACCTTCTCATCCGTCAGCATCGACGGACTCACGGTGCTCGAGGGCCTCGAAGAAGAATCCGGGTGGCTTGGTGCCGCGCTCGGACTTCTCATAGAGCTACAGCCAGACCTCACAACCGGCAAGATGATCGTCGATCCCAACGGCGAACTGCTCGTGGTTGCTGGCGAAGTCGAAGACAAGGATCTGCGCAACATCTTGAACACGAGGGTCATCGAGGTGGCCGATCAGCTCGGCTATTCCTTCAATCCTGCAGTTCGCATTCCAGAGGCAGTGACCACGACGACTGCTCCACCCACCGAGGAAGAGATTGAAGACCTTCAGGTGGATCTTGACGCCCTCCTCGAAGGGAAAGTCGTCGAGTTCGCAACGAAGAGCCACGAACTCACTGAGAAGGGCGTCTCGCTGCTGGACGAGGTCATCGTCGCGCTGCAGATGGCACCGAACGTGAGGGTGCAGATTGCTGGTCATACGGATTCGCGTGGATCGTCGAGTGACAATCAGCAGTTGTCAGAGGATCGTGCAAATGCCGTATTCGACTATCTCGTTGCCAAAGGAATGCCGGAGGATCGCTTCGACGTCATCGGCTACGGTGAAGACAACCCCACTGATACGAACAACACGGCAGAGGGCCGTGCACACAACCGGCGTATCGAATTCATCGCATTGGAGGGAGCCTCGTGACCTATGTCGCAAGCCAGATCATCGTCTGGATCATCGTTGCCACTGTCTTCGGGTTTGCCCTCGGATGGATGGTCAAGTCGCGCCGTGGAGCCAAGAAGAAGGCCAAGTTCAAGAGCCGGAAGTTCTAGCTCGCTTCGCTCGCGGTAGTACGTAGTACGACACACGTAGTACGACTTCTGAACTGGAATCCTCAGTCGTCCTCCCTTCAGGGAGGACAGAAGAGCGACGAAGTCGCTGTTCAGGAGGGGGTGCGAGCCCGCGAGCGTCACGGGCCACGACCTCGCAACAGTGCTTCAACCCATCGACAGACGCAGGACGCTGAACGTTGAACGCAAGAGGTCGTGCCGTATCTGGTTCGCAGGCTCACACCCCCTCCCTGAAGTGAGGACGATTCGTGGGAGACGCCTAGGACGGAATTATCACTTGCCGGCCATTATGGGGTCTTTGTAGAGGGCGGTTCGGGTGAGGAAGATGGCAACGAGGATCACTGCTGTTGACCCGACCACATAGACGGGGACGACGCCGTAGATACCAGCGAGCAAACCACCGAGCGCGGCACCTACCGGTAGACCGGCCCAAGCAAACGTACGCGACGCGGCGATCACCCTGCCCATCTGGTCCGGCGGTGCAAGCTGCTGGCGCATCGTTACCAGGGCTATGTTCACCCACGTCACGCCTGTGACGGCGATACCTGCGGGAACGATGGCGAACCAGTTTCCGATGAGAGCTACAGCGAGGAAGCCGGAACCCAGCAGGCCAAGTCCGATTATGTACATGGTCCCGAGAGAGATTCTTCTCGCGACGCGACCTGCAAATGCCACACCGATCGAACCGATCGCGGCCTGAGCGGCGAAGAAGACGGCGATCTCGCGACCACCCTGGGTGAGCGATACTCCGTCTGACACATCCAGTCCGAGTACTTCACCCGCCACGAACATGACCAGCAAGACCTCAAGTGGTTGGAACACGAGATTCGTCACGGTTCCTCCGAGCGTCCCCCATTTCAGGCGCTTGTCTGAGAATAGGACGGATACTCCGGATCTGATTGCGCTCAGGAACGGCTCATGGTCGATTGGAATCGCCCGTTTCATCGGTCGCACGAAGCTCAGGAGAGCCGCCGAAACAGCAAAGGTCGCTGCGTTGAGCCCGAATGCCAGCCCATAACCACCTGCGAGCGAGATGATGATGCCGCCCACCAGAGGGGCTGCGCTCAGCGAGAGCGTCCGAGCGACGCCAAGCTGGGCGTTTGCTCTGACGAGGTCCTGGGGCATCAGCGATCTGGTCATGTACGACTGCAGGCCTGAATCGAAGAGCACGGCCATGGAACCAGCCACGAACGCAACGCCGAACACGACTGTCTCGCTGACCCAGCCACCGAAAGTGCCAATGGAGAGAAGGAGGAACGTCACGGCGCGGGTCAAATCCACACCGACGAGGGTCACCCCGAGCCGGCGCCTTCGATCGAGGAACACGCCCGCTGCAAGGCCGAAGAGCAGCATCGGAAGTGTTTCAGCAGCCGCGGTCAGACCGAGATCAAGGGCATCTCCTGTGAGCGACAGAACAAAGAGGGGGAGCGTGAAGAACGCGATGTAGTCGCCAAACAGCGAAACGGCCTGCCCCCCGACGAGCGGGATCAGGTTCCGCTTCGCTCTCTGCTGTCCCTCCTGGGTAGAAATCCCTACCGGATCTGCGGTTTCCACGAAGCCACATCGTAGCCATACCGGATTCCGTGCGCCCGGTGAAACGCAAACGCGGGCGTTCGGTTAGCCTGAGGAAGTCGAAAGCGGGAGCGATGGCGCAGATACAGGACATACCAAAACTGACAACCGAGTTCATCGAACTCGCAAAGGCGTACCTGCTCCAGGAAACGGTTGAACCGGCCAAGAAACTGGGACACTTTGCCGGGTACTCGATCGGAGCTGCTGCTCTCTGGGCCCTTGCGGTTCTACTGCTGTCCGTGGCAGGCTTGCGTTCGCTCATCGGCGTCCTGCCTTCTGGCCCCTACTGGGAGGCGTTGGCGTACATCATCTTCACCATCGTCCTCCTGGCGCTGATGGCACTTCTGGTCAAACTCGTCCCCGACCGCGGTGTCCACGACGGCGAATCAACATCAACCGACTCCGGAGATGGTTCATGACCGTGCAAAAGGCAGATCTCGAAGCCAAACTCCTCGAAATCGAGGGCGTCGTCACAGACGTGGAAGAGGAAGCCAAGTCCAGTGCAACGACCGCAGCAGTTGTTGCCGGCGTTGTCATAATCGGTCTCGTCGCCTTCGCCATATGGCGTTCACGTCGATCGAAGATCCGCGTCGAGGTGTACACGCAGTGAGGTTGCCATTTCGACATGCTGCTCGCAGCTGGTGGTGGCGGCGTTTCCACCCATTGACCCGGATCGGCTGGAACGCCGCAACGGTTGGAAAGAACAGAACAGTTTTGCAGACGGTTCTCGGCCTCGGCCTCGTCGCATACGGCTTGATGCTCAGGAATCCGAGAGGTCGAACCGTCCTCTACCGCAGAACCCTTGAAGCCGGCTCTGTGACGCGCATCAAGGTGTATCGGGGTAAGCAAACGATCTACGACGGAACTCCGGGGGGCTGAAGATGTACGGCAAGAACAAGCAGTGGATTCGGTTCGTCATCTGGTTCGTCGTCGCCATGATGGTGCTCACGTTCATGGCTGCTCTTCTCCCAACTCTCAGCGGATGAGCCGGACAGGCGACGACTTCCAATCGGGGGAGCCGTGCCTGCTCTCTGACATCAAGCAGCGGGAATTCCTGATCACTTTGGACGATGAAGCGATCTTCCACTTCGACAAAGGAAAAGTCCCACACGGCGACATCATCGGGATCCCAGAAGGGTCAACGCTTCGCACCTCGACAGGAGCAACCCTCGTGGCCATGCGGCCGCGGCTCGCCGACCACGTGCTGCGCATGAAGCGCGGGGCCGCGGTCATGTATCCCAAGGACACCGGAGCACTCATCACCTGGGCTGACATTGCACCCGGATGCGTCGTGGTCGAGGCGGGGACGGGCTCGGGCGCGCTGACAATCGCCTTGTCACGAGCCGTTGGTCCGAGCGGACGTGTGATCAGTGTTGAGCGACGCGAGGACCATCAC
>CBETWC010000159.1:0-5073 GCA_965539925.1 uncultured bacterium | reverse complement strand
GAGGAACATGGCGGCAAGCCGCTGGGGCAACTCCCTGTACTGGACCTTCAGACGAGGTATCAGGGACTGCGCTGTGTGTGGGACTTCCCACTGCCCATCAGCGGATGATCACTATCGCTCGGTCGTCGTGGCGTCGGAACCGATCACCGACGAGGACTGGATCGAAGTGCCGGAAGCCAGCGTGCTCGGGGTCCAACCAGGCGCCCACACACTCAGGCGAGACCTCCTAAGAGCCGTGGCCTAGCCGTGGATTTCTTTCCTGGCATCTGGCATCTGGTATCTGGCACCTGACGCCTGACGCCTGACTTCTTCACTCTTTCCGAACGAAGTTCCTGGGGTCGAGGTTCTGATGAGCGCCCGTTCGCACGTGGCATGCCGCAAGATGATTCCCGTCATCAGATGATGGGAGCAACTCGGGGGACTCGATGTCACAGATGCCTTCCTGGGCGACCGGGCAACGCGGATGGAAGTAGCAGCCAGACGGTGGATCGACAGGGGAGGGGACCTCGCCCTGGAGGATCATGCGGTTCCTGGGCCGATCTGGATCCGGGATCGGGATGGCGGACAGGAGCGCCTCGGTATATGGATGCAACGGATTCGAATAGAGCCGCTCTCGTTCGGTGAGCTCGACGATTTGACCGAGGTACATAACTGCGACCCGGTCACTCACGTGCTCGACCACCGCAAGGTTGTGAGCCACAAAGAGGAGCGTGAGGTCGAGTTCGGATTGCAGCTCTTTGAGCAGGTTCAGCACCTGTGCCTGCACGGACACGTCCAATGCAGACACAGGCTCATCGGCGACCACGAAATCTGGTTTGAGGATGAGTGCCCGAGCAAGCCCGATCCGCTGACGCTGACCGCCTGAGAATTCGTGGGGGTAGCGACCGGCGTGGCTCGCCTGGAGGCCGACGAGTTCGAGCATCTCAGTCACTCGCTCACGACGCTCGTCCTTGCTGTCCACGCCGTGGAGCAGCAGGCCTTCAGCGATCGAGTTTCCGACTTGTGTGCGCGGATCGAGGGACGAGTACGGATCCTGGAAGACGATCTGGGCACGACTGCGGAAGGGCTTGAGCTCCTTGCCTTTGAGGTGGGTGATGTCCTGTCCCTTGAAGGTGATCCTTCCGGAAGTCGGCTCAAGGAGTCGGACAAGCATGCGTCCGAGAGTTGTCTTGCCGCAACCAGACTCACCGACCAGCCCAACAGTCTCCCCTTGGTTGATCGTGAGATTGACTCCGGCGACGGCGTTCACTGTTGCTATCTCTCGTTGGAGCACCCCGCCGCGGATGGGGAACTGCTTGACGAGGTCTTCCATGACAACGAGTGGCTCAGGCATCGGTGTCCTCCGGTGTTCTGAGCCAGCAGCGCACCTGATGGCCGGGGGCGATCTCGACGAGGCTCGGTTCCTTCTCGGTGCAGATGCTGAGATCGTTCTCGACCCGCGCGACGCATCTCGCGGCAAATCGGCAACCCGTGGGCAGGTCGATGAGCGATGGCACGACTCCCGGGATGGTCGCGAGTTCATCCTTGGGCGCTCCGAGTACGGGGATTGAGGCCAGAAGACCCTGTGTATACGGATGCTGTGGTCGGTTGAACAGTGTGCTCACGTCGGTCTCCTCGACGATCTCGCCTGCGTACATCACTGCCACCCTGTCAGCCATCTCTGCAATGACGCCGAGATCATGGGTGATGAGAATTACTGCGGTATTCGACGATTTCTGGAGACCTCTGATGAGGTCGAGTATCTGTGCCTGGATCGTCACATCAAGAGCCGTTGTTGGCTCATCTGCGATTAGGAGTTCCGGTTCGCACGACAGCGCCATGGCGATCATGACACGCTGGGCCATGCCTCCGGAGAGTTCGTGAGGGTATGCCCTTGCTCTGGACTCGGGGTCGGGGATACCCACGTTTGCAAGGCTCTCGACGACCTTCTCCTGCTCAACATCCTTCGACCAATCCCTGTGGAGTTTGAACACTTCCTTGATCTGCAGGCCAGCTCTCTGGACCGGATTGAGCGCCGAACCGGGCTGCTGGAAGATCATCGACATGTGCTCGCCCCGAAGCGCTCGAATCTCTTTCGCGCTCATGTCAGTCAGGCTTCGTCCGTTGAACGTGATTTCGCCGGACACGACCTCGCCCGGCTTGGGCACCAAACCCATGATCGACAGGGACATGACCGACTTGCCGCACCCTGACTCGCCAACGACACCGAGCACCTCACCGCGGCTCACGTGAAGGTCAACGCTGTCGACCGCCTTGACCACGCCTTCTCTCGTGTCGAAGTGTGTCTTGAGGCCCTTGATGTCGAGCAGTACCTCGCCAGCCGTGCCTCGACTGGCCGCCGGCGGATCGGGAACGAAGGCGCCCTCTTGGGCTTCTGGCGCCGTCACTTGTTCAGCGAGGGATCGAGGGCGTCACGCAGTCCGTCTCCCATCAGGTTGAACCCGAGGACGGTGATCATGATTGCAAGACCGGGGAAGAACACGAGATGCGGCGACGTGAAGACGTTGTTGCGCTCATTCGCCAGCATCGAGCCCCACTCAGCAAGAGGTGGCTGTGCGCCGAGGCCGAGGAAGGACAAGCCCGCAGCTTCGAGGATCGCTGTGGCTACGCCGAGCGTTGCCAGGACAACAAGGGGGGTCAATGCATTCGGCACGACTCGACGCAGGAGTATCTGGCGAGCCGATGCCCCAAGAGCGATCGACGCAGCCACGTAGTCCGTTTCCTTGATCGACAGTACCTGGGCCCGCATGATGCGTGCGTAGGAAGGTATGGCGACGATTGCGATCGCAATGAGCGCGTTTCTCAGCCCCGGGCCGAGGACGGAGACGATGGCGATAGCGAGCAGCAGGGAGGGGAATCCGAGGATCACATCCATGATTCTCATGATGACGTTGTCCAGCCACCCCCCAACGTATCCAGCAATGGCTCCCATGAAGCTTCCCACCAGGAGAGCGATTGTGACGGTGAAGAATCCAAGGGTGAGGCTCACCCGTGCTCCGAAGATGATCCTCGAGAATTCGTCCCGAACGTTGGCGTCGGTTCCCAGGATGTGCTGTGGACTTTCAGGGTCACAACCCAGGGCATGGACGCATGGTTTCTCGCGAGGACCCACGTCCTCCTTGCCGATGAGTACCTCGTTTGGTGGGTAGGGCGAGATGAGGGGAGCGAATATCGCGACCAGGACGAGGAGCACGACAACGCTGAGCCCGATCATTCCCGACGTCCTGCCACGGAATCTTCTCAACGTGAGTGCCCATTGACTCGTGGGCTTCTCTGTCAGGAGGTTGGCGTCCTGTGCGGATGCTTCGAGGATTTCGACGGTCTTCTTGTTGTTCATGGCGTCACTTCTGCCTGATTCGGGGATCGAGATAGCCATACGAGAGATCGACGAACAGGTTCACGACCACGTAGCCGGCAGCGATCACGACGGTGAATCCCTGCACAACCGGGTAGTCCCTGCCGGTGATCGCGTCGAACAGCGCAGTGCCAACACCTGCAAGCCTGAAAACGGTCTCTGTCAGCACTGCTCCGCCGAGGAGCAGTCCGAGCTGGAGGCCGATGATCGTCACAACGGGGAGTAGCGAATTCCTGAGTGCGTGCCGTGACACGACCCTGCTCTCCTTCGCTCCCTTTGCCCGCGCGGTTCGGATGTAGTCCTTGTTCATCGCCTCGAGGAGAGAGCTTCGTGTGATTCGAGCGATGATCGCGAGTGGGATGGTGGCGAGTGCGACTGCCGGAAGGATCATGTGGCGAACCGCATCCCAAAAGATGCTCCACTGAGCGGTGATGAAGGTGTCAAAGATGTAGTGGTTGGCGATGTATTCGTTCAACCTTGCCCATGTGCTGCCTTCGGTGAGGTTCCAGCCCCATGCCTCGTAATAGGGGACAGGGAAGACGCCAGCCGACAAGCGGCCCCCGGGTGGGAGCGAGATCGGCGTGTCCTTGAGCACGACGGCGAAGAAGTAGGCGAGCATCAGGCCGAGCCAGAAGACGGGCATGGATACTCCGATGTTGGCGAACGCCATGGTTGCGCTGTCGATGATTGTGTTGTGCTTTCGGGCAGCGAGGATGCCGAGGGGTACTCCGCCGATCACCGCGATCATGAGTGCTGACATAGCCAATTCAGTGGTGAGCGGTAGCCGCTCGATGAGGAGCTGCGTGACGGGGCGGGAGAAGCGGATCGACTCGCCGAGATTGAATGTGAGGACGTTCTTCATGTAGATGCCAAGTTGTACGAAAACAGGTCGATCGAGGCCGTTGGCAGCGTCGAACCTTTCGCACGCCTCCGCTGTTGCACGCTCGCCGAGCATTGAGGTGCAAGGGTCACCAGGGATCGCCCTCAGGAGTAGGAACACAACAACCATGATCCCGATCAGGACCGGGATCGCGAGCAGTGTTCGACGGGTGATAAAGCTGAGCATGAGTACCTAGGTCATTGTGCGTAGACAGTGGGGGAGGCGCATGCGCCTCCCCCACGAGTCTCGTAGGTCGCTGGTTCTAGCCTTCTGCGTTGATCAGGCCGTTCCAGAGATAGTCGTAGTACTCGAACGCACCGGTGTTTCCGGTGTGCAGCGGGTTGGCTGCATCGAGTCCGGCTGCGAACGATGCAATGACATCGTTGGCGTCGAACGTCGAACCGTCATGGAACACAACACCCTGGCGGAGTGAACATGTCCAAGCCGACAGATCGGCGTTCGGTTCACAGGCAGTCGCAAGCTGCGGCTGAACCTCGCCGGTCGTGGTGTATGAGTACAGAGACTCGACGGTCTGTCCGCATGCGCGGAGAGATTCGCCGTCTGACTCATCCGAGCAGTACAACGAGATCGGCTCGTTGCCCTGGACGAACACGAGCGTGTCCGTGCCGTTGTCCCACAGGTTGAAGTTCGTGTGACCCCACGGTGGGGCATACGCACCAGACACACCTGCGACAGCTGCGTATGCAGCGCCTGCATGGGCAATCGGGATCATCGGAACGAGTTCCTTGATCGCGTTGTTCGCCTCTTCATAGAGCGGTGCCGCTTCTGCTGCAGATGCCAGCTGGCTCGCCGTAGCGAGTGGCTCGTAGATCTCAGC
>CBETWC010000158.1:0-5075 GCA_965539925.1 uncultured bacterium | reverse complement strand
GCTCGGCTGGCGCCTCGCTGAAGAAAATAGATCCCAAATGCAACGCTCTCGGGTGCTGCCTGACGCCTGACACCTGATGCCTGAAAGCGAGGCGAAGCCGAGCAATCTCTCCTAAGTCATCAAACCCATGCCTACGGGGTGGTACGTCAGGTACTCGGGTGTCCACATTTCGTCGTCGATCTTGTCCTCGAGGTCTTCAAGTGGTTCAGCCACTCCCTCTTCGATCGCTTTGTGCGCAACGGCGATCGCTACTGCACGCGAGACGTCTCGTACGTCGGTGATGTTCGGGTAGAGCTGCCCCCTTGCGACGAGGTCGCTTCCGGTGGCGTCCGCCAGGGCTTTCGCTCCAGCCAGGAACATGCCAACAGTCACCTCTCGCGCATGGACGGTGATGACGCCAAGACCCATGCCTGGGAAGATGAACACGTTGTTCGCCTGACCAATGGTGTGTGTCTTGCCGTTGTACTCCACAGGATTGAAGGGAGAGCCCGTGGCGACCATTGCCCGGCCATCGGTCCAATGGATCGCATTGGCCGGCGTCACCTCGGTGTGGCTCGTCGGGTTCGACAGAGGCATCACGATGGGACGCTCGCATGTCTTGGCCATCGCCTTGATCACTTCCTCTGTGAACAGTCCAGCGGTACCGCTCACTCCGATCAAGACAGATGGTCCCACGTTGGTGACAACGTCAAGGAGCGACGGGGGAGGCGGTCCATCGAATTCGCCCCAGCCACGCACGACCTCGACCGGGGTCGCGAGATCACGCTTGATCTCGGTCAACGTGGTCCGGTTCGATATCACGAGGCCACGACTGTCGAGCACGAACATCTGGCTCTTGGCCTTCTCCTCATCTGCACCGCCAGCCACCATCGCTGCAATCAACTGCTCGCGGATGCCATGACCGGCAGATCCGGCCCCAACGATCACGATCTTGTGGTCAACGAAGTCCGTGTCAATCGCCCGAGTAGCGGCAATCAGACCACCGACAACCATGGCGGCCGTTCCCTGGATGTCATCGTTGAACGATGTGATGCGCTTCCGGTGGCGTTCGAGGTTCGTAAAGCTGGTCCGATTGGCGAAGTCCTCCCACTGCAGCAAGGCACCGGGGAATACGTCACGAACCGCATCAACGAACTCATCGATGAGCTCGTCGTATTCCTCACCCCGAAGCCGGGGCTTCCTGTAGCCGATATACAGCGGATCCTCCAGGAGTTCGCTGTTGTTGGTGCCGACGTCGATCGATATCGGGATACACCGCGCCGGGTGGATTCCAGCGGCCGCCGTGTAGAGAGCCAGCTTGCCGATTGGAATTCCCAACCCACCGGCACCCTGGTCCCCGATCCCAAGAATCCGTTCATTGTCCGTGACAACGATCACAGGAGGCTGCTCGACGGGCCTGGCGAGCAGAATGTCGGCAATGTGACCCTTGTCGCGAGGGGTGATGTAGAGACCGTGCGCTCTTCGGTAGATCCGGCTCCAGTGGGAACACGCCTTGGCGACCACAGGCGTATAGATGACAGGGACAACCTCCTGGAGGTTCTCCATCACAAAACGGTAGAACAACGTCTCGTTGCGATCCATGAGCGAGTTCAGGTACACGTTCTTGTCGATGTCGCGAGCCTTCGAGTCATACTGCACACGGACACGCAACAGCTGCTCATCGATCGTCGCAACGTGGTCAGGCAGCATGCCGCCGAGTCCGAACTGTGCTCTCTCCTCTCGGCTGAAGGCATCACCCTTGTTCAGAAAGTCATCCTTGAGGAGCGCGTCGCCCCGCTTGGCCACCGGGATATACCTCTGTCCGGTTGCATGATCAACGAGTGGCTTGAAGCTCATTCGACGCTCCTGTGTCTAGGGCTCATTCGATTCTGTCTTCAACACCTCAGCCTATCGCTGCTGTGTTCGACAGCAAACTCTGAGAGACCGTCTCACCAATCCGCTTCCGTGATGTAGCGGTCGATGATCGGTCCGATTGCGCTCGCGAGTTCCTCGACCGACGCTTCCTCGAGTGCAGGTAGTGCCAGCATGTATCTTCCGACAAGGAGGCCGACCAGCTGGGATGCAGCCAGCGAGGCCCGAAGATCCGCTTCGGGACCCGATATCTCGGCGGCCAGACCTTGAACAATCGACCGGTGTATGAACTCGCGAACCGTGTCATGCATCGGCCCGACCGAGGTAGCAGAGCGCAATGCAGCAATGAGCTGGCTGCTCCCGACATCCGTGTCCCACACCGAAATCATGGTCCGCACGAGAGTCGCTCCCACGTCGCCCTCAGTCTCCTCGAAGACGCTGCGCATCATGGTTGCCGGGTTCACCGGCAGTTCGAGGCTTGCGGCGAAGAGCTGTTCCTTGGAACCGAAGTAGTGCATCACCAGTGCAGGATCGACGGTTGCTCTCGCTGCTATCGATCGAATCGTTGCGCCGTCGTAGCCCGTCTCAGCAAACTCGGATCGTGCCGCCGCAAGGATCTCTGCCTTGGTGTCGGGCTTGCCCGGTCTTCGTCCTCGTGTCATCGTTTCTTGCCGCCATTCATTAATTCAACATGTATAGAATAACAGCATGGATGCAATCGCTCGCTTCATCGTCAACCGTTCGAGACTCGTGCTCGGCCTCACAGCGCTCATCAGCATCGTGGCCATCCTCATGCTGTTCAGAATGAGCTTCAACGCCGATGTTTCATCCTTCCTTCTCGAGGGCAATGCGACCGGCGAGGAGTTTGCTGCACTCCAGGAGAAATACGAAACCACCGACCCGATCAATGTGGTTGCTTCGCTCCCCGATGGGGAGAGGTTCACGACGTCGGCGAATGTCGCCCTCATCGCTGAACTGAGCGACACGCTCGAAGGTGTCGAGGGCGTTGTCTCCGTTGCGAGCGTCGTACCCGACACGAATCCGCTCACCGGCCAACCGCTCACAGCCGACGCCATCGCTCAAGCACCGGATGCGATCGTTGCCGGTGCCATCAGCCAGAATCCCATTGCCGACCTGCTCGTCTCCGAGAATGGCCAACACACGCTGCTGATCGTGACACCCGGCTCGGACCCAACCGTTGCAGCCACCAACGTGATCGACGTCACACAAGAAGGCCTCGAGTTGACCTTCTCTGGGAACCCGGTCGTATGGGCGTCGGTGCTCGGTCTCATCTCCTGGTTCCTGTTGATCCTTCCACCGCTGGTCATAGCGCTTCTGGTGCTCGTCTTCTTCAGCACGATCGGAGACCGGAAGCTGAGCGCAATAGCAATCGTCCCCGCCGGCCTGGGATCTCTCTGGGCCTTCGGGGTCATCTTCGGCGCCGGAATCCAGATCGACGTCATAACGGTGATCGTGCCGATCTTTGTCATTGTCATGGGGTCGGCCGATGGGCTTCACTTCGTCACTCACTTCCAGGAGCAGTCAGAGCTGACAGACGACCCGGTCGAACGCGTCCGATCAGCGCTCTCAGAGGTCGGGGTTCCGATGATCCTCACCACAGTCTCGACAGCCGCGGGATTCCTCGCACTGCTGGCAACCGACGTGCAACCGATCCGCCAACTCGGACTGTTCACCGCAATCGGAATCACGTTCGCCGGCATCGTGTCGTTCTTCTCCCTGCCTGCGCTCATGAGCCACTTCACCATCGAGCCGAAGCACAGGACTGCTCTCATCGGCAACCACGTCACGAGATTCCTCAAGTCAGCAGTCCGCACGAGAATCCCCGCCGTCGTGATCACGGGGTTGATCATCGTGTTCTCGGTATGGGCCATCCCGCAGCTCGCCGTGAACCCGGACCAGCTCTTCTTCTTCAAGGACGACGATCCTGTGCGGTTGGCATTCGAGAAGACCGAGGAGCTGTTCGGTGGCGCAACACCTCTCATTGGGGAATTCGCCTTCGATCCTCAGGAACCACAACAGTCGATCGTGAACGCCCAACACGCCACAGCCGACCTCGAAGCGATGTCGGGGGTCAGAACGGTGTTCTCTGTCGCAAGCCTCGCCGGATCCGCGACGCCGGACCAGGTCGAGGGTGTCATCTCTGGCGAGTCGCAGCTCCCCGTCGGGAAGATGGTGTCCCCAGACGGCATGCGGTTCATCCTCCTGCCGTCGAACTTCACCACAGAGGATCTCGAACTGTGGACCACGTATGCGGAAGAATCGGAGACCGTCACCGTGCTGACGGGGATGCCGATCGTGTGGGACGAGATCTCTCGACTCGTGCTGAACGCACAGGCAACGTCGTTGCTGGTGGCGTACGTCCTCGTCGCCACCATGCTCCTGTTGGCATACCGCAAGCTGCGCGAGACCTTGGTGGCGCTCGTACCCATCACGCTGACCCTCGCGATGTTGCTTGGGTTCATTGCCGTGTCGGGAATCCAGCTCAACCTGCTCACAGCCGTCGTCTCGAGCATCGTGATCGGGGTCGGTATCGACTACGCGATCCACTTCATTGCCGCCATCAACATTGCTCGAGATGGGCGGGACGGGTACGTCCTGAGGGCTATCGACAAGGCTGGTCGTCCGATCGTCGCGAATGCCCTCGGAATCGCCGTTGCGTTGACTGCACTGTGGATCTCACCGCTCAAGATCCACATGCAGGTGTCCCAGATCATGTGGGTCGCTATGACGACTGCAGCGATCACGACGCTGACCGTGGTACCCGCGTTGCTGCCCCGAGGATCGGTCAGGGAACCGGATTGATACAAGCCTGACCCGGTGAACAGCCAGTGCCTACACTTGGCTCATGGGACTGATAATTGCACTCATAGTCGTGCTGATCATCGTGTTGCTGGTCGTCCAGGCCTACAACAAACTGATCAAGCAGAGGAACCGCGTCGACACAGCCTGGGGCCATGTCGATGTCCAACTCCAACGTCGGTCGGATCTCATTCCGAACCTGGTGGAGACCGTCAAGGGCTACGCCAGCCACGAGCGTGAGACCTTCGAACGGGTCACCGAAGCACGCGGCGCGAGCAACTCGGCGAGTACGCCAGCGGAGCAAACTCAAGCTGACAACTTCCTCACTTCCGCACTCAGGCAGCTCTTTGCCGTGGCCGAGGACTACCCGGAATTGCGGGCATCCGAGAACTTCCAGAACCTCC
>CBETWC010000157.1:0-5095 GCA_965539925.1 uncultured bacterium | reverse complement strand
TTGAGCGTCGCGACAACGTGCTCGTTGCTGGTGCAACCGGTGCCGGGAAAACGACTGTCCTGAACGCGCTGGCCTCAACAGTGGGCGGACACGATCGGATTGTCACGGTCGAGGATGCCGCTGAGCTCAGCATCTCAGGGCATGTCATCCGGCTCGAGTCGCGTCCAGCCAACATTGAAGGCGCTGGCGAGGTGACGATGCGGTCCCTTCTCCGCCACGCACTCAGACTTCGGCCGGACCGCATCATCGTTGGAGAGGTCCGGGGGCCAGAAGCCCTCGACATGATCCAAGCCCTCAGCACGGGTCACGCAGGCTCCATGTCCACGATCCATGCCAACGGTCCGGCTGAGGCCCTTGACCGGTTGGCAATGCTTGCCTCGATGGCTCCCGAGAGGGTCCCGGAGAGCGCTCTGGCGAGGCAGATCGCATCTGCCGTCGATCTGGTTGTGTTCGTTGCGCGTCAAGGCTCGCGTCGTCGTATTGAGTCGATACATGCCCTCACTCCGGAGGGCTTTGTCGAGGAGTACGCGTGCTCCTCGTAGTGTTGGCTGCCGGCGCGGCCTTGGCTCGGGTACCGATCGCGATCGTGCTCGCAACGTTGGCTCTCTCCCTCGTTCCCACACCTCTTGCCGCCGCAGGAGTCCTCATCGTGGCAGCGGTGAGCATCGTCCGCCACAAACGCGTCCGCGCCGAGTCGGGACCTTCAGAGGGTGACATCCTGCGCCAGATCTCTGCCCGCGTCGCAGCCGGTGCGAACATTCGCTCGGCGATCACTGATCCATCCAACACGGCCATACCGTCACGCGCTCAACGGCTTGCGTCTCTTGGACAGCCAATGACCGATGTCGGAGATGCGCTGACTCAGGTGTTTCCTGTCAACGGTGCTGCCTTTCGCGCGATCTGCTCATTCTCGGAGCACACGGGTGCTGCCATCTCGTCCGCCCTTACCGTCCTGGCTGAACGTGCCGATGAAGCCGCGGACCTCGCTCGGCAGCGGCGGGTCTCGCTGGCCCAGGTGAAGCTCTCCGCGACCGTTGTCGGGCTGGTCCCGATCGCCATCTCGGTCGCCCTCGTGGTACTTCGAGGAGTTCCCGAACCCGGTGGCGCGGTCATCGTCATCCCGATGGTGGTGGGAGTCGCCCTACAGATTGTCGGCACCGCGGTGGTCTTCCGAGTGGCATCGAGGGCGAGCTGATGGCGGTAACGATGGTTGTTGCAGCCGCAGCGGGCTACATGCTTGTTCCTTCGCGTAGGACGCTCGCCCTCGGCGCAATGGCGATGGCCCTGTCCATCCATCCACTGCTTGCTGTGATGCTCGGTGGTCTCGGAGTCGTCGGTCGCCAGCTCGTGCACATCCGCCAGGCCCGTGACGTGACCACCGACAACGCCAGGCAGGGCGTCCTTGCCTTCGAACTCGTTGGGCTGGGGGTTACGGCGGGCCTGCCCTTCAGAAACGCAGCGACGCTGACTGCGGATCAACTCGACGGACCGGTCGCTCTCGAGATTTCGAAGGCACTTCGGTCTGTCGGTGCTGGGCAGCAGCCATTGATCGAGATGCCCGAACTCCAATCCATGTTCAGCGCCGCTGAGGCTTCAGAGACAACAGGCATGCCGCTCGTCGGAACTCTCAACTCTCTGGCGCTGGATCGCAGGAGAGCGGACGCCGCTGCGTCGAGAGAACGCCTCGCCAAGCTCCCTGTGAAGATGCTGTTCCCCCTCGCCTTTCTGATCCTTCCCGGCTTCGTCCTGCTCACTGTTGTTCCACCTTTGATGTCAGGTCTGTCGAGGCTCGGTGTGTGATCACTCATGACTTCCCACCGCGGCGACCGGATGTTGTCAGACCAGGAGAAATTGATGTTCAGAACTATTCGTATCGTCATTGTCCGATCCCAGGCCGGACAGGCCACTGCTGAGTACGCGCTCGTGATGGTGGCCGCTGCAGTGGTGGCCCTCGCGTTGATCTCATGGGCATCGACCACAGACATGTTGCCCTCGTTCTTCAACACGGTGATGCAGAAGGTCGTCTCGGTTGCGAACCGGGCGTGAGCACCCAGCGAGGGTCCGCAGTGGTCGAGTTTGCACTGGTCCTTCCACTGGTGCTTGTCGTCATGCTGGGGATCGTGGAGGTTGCCGTTGTGGCGCGTTCAGAGATCCAGCTGATCCATGCGGCGCGGGAGGGGGCGCGTGAAGCCGCAGCGTCTCCTGACACCCGTCGATCCGTCGCTGCGGTGCGCTCTGCTCTCGGTGACGCAGGTGGTCGAGCACGGGTCTCCGTCCGCAGGCCGGCGCGAGTCGGTGAGAAGGCAACGGTCAAGGTCTCGCTCAAACACACCATCGCCGCCCCCATCTTCGGTGGATTCAGCCTCGACCTCCAAGCGCAGTCGACCATGCGAGTCGAGCGGTGAGCGGGGGTCGATGGTCCTGGGTCTCGGCGTCATGGCGGTTGTTCTCGCTCTGTCGGTGGGGATCGCCGCGATCGGTGCGGGGTTTGCCGGCTATGTCCAGGCGGCAGGAGCGGCGGACGCCGTCGCTCTCGCTGCAGCACCGGTGACGTTCAGGCCATTCGGAGCAAGGGGATCGCCGGAGCGAGAAGCGGCGCTCTTTGCCTCTGCGAACGGGACTCGATTGGTGCGCTGCACCTGCGCGACGGACAGGTCGTGGAACCCGAGGACCGTCACTGTGGTCGTCGAGCGGCCCATCGATATTCCCGGGTTGGGACGTTTCAAAGTCCGCGCAACGTCGCGGGCGACCTTCGAGCCGGCAGCGTTGCTCCAGCCCCAGGAGGCCGCTGAATGATGCATGGTCGTCGATCTGACCAACGGCATCAATCAACAGCCTCCCGGCGCTCCGACCACCGATCCGGTGCCGTCGGGATGGACAAGGCCTTGAAAAGATTGGGAAATTACTGAGGTCATTAATCCCTTAGTAAGTTTCTTGGGATTAGGGTATGGTCATCGAATGATGCTCACCGAGGTTCAAGGAGATTCACACCCATGAGCGCTGCCGACCGCCCGTCGACCAACGAGATTCCTCCCAAACTGCTGGACTTCAACCAAGAACGGATCAGAACCCTCCACTACACGTGGATAGCGTTCTTCATGACGTTTTACATCTGGTTCAACCTTGCACCTCTTGCAACCACCATGCTCGACTCGATCGACTGGATGACAAAAGAGCACGTCAAGATCCTCCTGATTGCGAACGTCGCCCTGACGATCCCTGCCCGTATCGTGGTTGGTGCACTGATCGACCGCTTCGGTGCCCGTATCGTGTTCAGCGCTCTCATGGTGACGATGGCCATCCCGACGGTCGCGTTCGCGATGGGCGACACGTTCATGCAACTGCTGATTGCTCGCCTGATCCTGAGCTCTGTGGGCGCTGGCTTCGTGATCGGTATCAAGATGATCGCCCAGTGGTTCACACCCAAGTACATCGGTCGGGCTGAGGGCTTCTACGCAGGATGGGGGAACTTCGGTTCTGCCTTTGCGGCGATGACACTGCCGTGGTTTGCGATCACGGTGATGGGCGACTGGTTCGGACTCGGCGACAACGCTTGGCGTTGGGCAATGGCGGTCAACGGTCTTGTGCTGGGTGTCTACGGCGTGTGGTACTACTTCCTTGTCCAGGATGTTCCGCAAGGTGAGAAGCTCCACAAGGCCAAGAAGACCGAACCGATGATGGTGACTTCGTACGGCGACCTCGTCCAGTACCTCGTCTGGTCGATCCCGCTCATGGGTGCCCTTGGTGTGCTGGCGTGGCGTCTCAGCAATGTTCTCATTGATGGAACCCCGGTCCTCTCCACCACCGTCCTCACGATCATCTACGCCATATTGGTGTTCGTGTATCTCGGACATGCCTACAAGACGCTTCGAATCAACCTGCCCTATCTGAAGATGGGAGTTCCCGAGGGAGACAAGTACCACTGGGGTAGCGTCGCGGCGCTCAACGCCACCTACTTCGCGAACTTCGGAGCAGAACTCGCTGTGGTGTCGATGTTGCCCGCGTTCTTCGAGGGTACGTTCTCCGGCCTCACCAATGGCGACGGCAGCACACTCGTCACAGCGACCGTGGCTGGCTTCGTGGCTGCATCGTTTGCGTTCGTGAACCTCGTCGCGAGGCCACTTGGCGGTTACATCTCGGACAAGATGACGAATCGTAAACGCACGATGCTCATCTACATGGGTGGTATCGTCATCGGCTTCTTCATGATGTCCTACATCGGCGTATGGGGCGACGGTGTCGACTCAGACGGGCTCCAGAATGTGGTGCCACTGTTTGACGGAGTCTGGTGGTTGGTCACAGCCGTCGCGATCACGATCTTCGCATCAGTGTTCGTCCAGGGCGCAGAAGGCGCAACATTCGCCATCATCCCGATGGTCAACAAGACCATGACAGGCCAGATCGCTGGCATGGCTGGTGCTTACGGAAACGTCGGCGCCGTGATCTACCTCGTTCTCTTCTCGTTGGTTGACGCACGGACGTTCTTCCTCATCTTGTCCGGCGGTGCGTTGATCGCATTCCTCGTGACGATGTTCATGTTGGAGGAACCCAAGGACGCATTCGCTGAGGATTACATCCGTGATGAAGAGGGCGCCATCGAGTAACGATCGATCAGAGAGAATCAGAGAACCGGGAGAGTAAGCACCGCGGATCGTCGAGAGAAGACGCGATTCGCGGATGTGAAGGGAGTGGCAATGGCCGATATCTACGAGTGGGATGTTGAGGACGAGAAGTTTTGGGAGGAGACCGGTAAGAAGGTCGCCAGCCGGAACCTCTGGATCTCCATTCCAAGCCTTCTGGTCGGGTTCGCCGTCTGGCTGTACTGGGGCATCATCACCGTCCAGATGGTCAACCTCGGTTTTCCGTTCACGACAGGTGAGCTCTTCACGCTGTCCGCGATTGCGGGTCTGACCGGGGCAACGCTTCGGATCCCAAGCAGTTTCCTGATCCGCATTGCCGGTGGACGTAACACGATCTTCTTCACGACCGCGTTGTTGATGATCCCTGCGGCTGGAACCGGTTTTGCGCTGATGTCCGATGACACCCCGCTATGGGTGTTCCAGGCACTCGCGGTCCTGTCTGGCCTTGGTGGCGG
>CBETWC010000156.1:0-5098 GCA_965539925.1 uncultured bacterium | reverse complement strand
CGGTCCCTCGTCTGCCTGCGGTGCCGATGCGGGATGGACCGACTTCTACAAGGAGTTCGGCGACCGACCCGGCGACATCATCGCAGCGAATCCGGGACTCCCGGTCGCCTGGCATGGTGACGATCCTTCGATGCCGCCGGTGTCGCCGATCCTCGAATTGTTCACTCTCGTGACACGGGCCGCCTTCGACAACGACGGCACCATCTGCGACCCGGCGGACTGGATGCTCGGGGCTGAGGTTGAGAGAGAGATGGCCCTCAAGATGATGACGATCAACGCTGCCTATGCCACACATCAGGACACCGAGGTTGGTTCCTTGACTCCCGGCAAGTACGCCGACCTTCTTGTTCTCACCGATGACCTGCTGTCGGTATCCGACATGGAGCTTCTCGATGTCGAGGTGCTCGCGACGATCATCGGTGGTGTGACAGAGTTCTGCGCACAGGGTGCAGAGCAAGTCTGCCCAGGGCTCACCGAGGCGCTGGAGGAAGAGGCTCCTGGCGAGCTGATCGCCAGGGCTTCGGGATCGGCGAGCGGGAACCGGCCAGGCAGCGCAGTCGACGGCGACGAGTCCACGATCTGGTCCGCGGGATCACATCCCGAGCAGTGGATCGAGGTGGATCTGGGTGCACCGGTCATGATCTCCGGCATACGCCTGCTTGTCTCACAGGAACCTGAAGGGGTAACCCGTCACGTTCTGACGATTGATGGAGAGGACGTCGCTGTGCTCGAGGGCAGTACGTCCGACGGTGACTGGCTGGAGGTCATGCTGGATGCGCCGACCACCGGGCAGATCGTGCGTATCACCACAACGGAATCGCCGTCGTGGGTCGCCTGGCACGAGATCGTCGTAGAAACCACCGAGGGCTGACTCACAGGACTCTGGCGTAGATTCCGGACATATCCGTCCGTTTCCTACGCAAGAGACCGGTTTCGGTGTCAGTAGGCGCCGCCGAGCTTGGTGTGGTCCCAGCTGGTGATCTTCAGCGGTTCCACGATCACCGCCGTGTTCTTGGGTGCGAAGCGGCCGAAGGCGTTCTCGAGGGATTGCTCGTCCATCTCGACCGGTTCATCACCGATCATCGGGTAGCGGGCCGCGAGCCTTCCGTATGCCCACAGCACATAGTCAGGGTCGGTCACGAGCTTGGCGGTCCCCTGGATCATCACCCCTTGCAGGGTTGCGTAAGAGTCCCCTGCCTCGACGAGAACGGAGAGGCGCTGGTCGCGCATCAGGTTGACGATCTTCTGGGATTTCGTGAAGGAACGGAACACGATCTTGTCGTCATCGAGCGTGAACCACATCGGTGCTTGGTGCGGTGCGCCGTCCCTTCCGAGCGTCGCGAGCTGGAGCACCTTCGCGCCTTCGGAAAGAAACGCGGTGATCTCGGTGTTGGTCATGGTGATTTCTTTGCGAGCCATGCCGACAACCTAGTGGTCTGTCTCGAGGCCGTGCGCCAATCCTGAGTTCACGCCTACTATGTGAATGCTGGCAGAACACGGGCGACCCTTGTGGCGGCCGAGGTTCACGATGCCGGGCATTTGAATACGGTACGAAGTCCCCCAACCAGTAGGTGGGGAGAAGGGAACCGAACCATGGCCAAGAAGGTCACTGCCCCAGCTGTACTCGCCCGCAAGGGTGGTCGGAAGCTCAAGATGGTGACGGCGTACGACGCCCCAACCGCCCGTATCGCCGACAGAGCAGGCGCAGACATCATCCTCGTCGGTGACTCTGTCGCCAATGTGGTTCTCGGCCATGAGGACACACTCGCCGTGACCGTTGATGTCATGATCCATCACACGGCGGCGGTCACACGGACCAAGCCTGAAGCCCTCGTTGTCGGTGACATGCCGTGGCTGTCGTACCACTCGTCAGCAACCGAAACCGTGCACAACGCGGGCCGCTTCATCCAGGAAGGCGGAGCCGGAGCAGTGAAGCTCGAAGGCGGCCGGAAGCGCCTCGACATGATCCACGCTGTGCTCGACGCTGAAATCCCTGTGATGGGCCACCTCGGCCTCACACCACAGTCGGTGCACACGATGGGCGGGTATCGCGTGCAGGGCAAGGAAGCCCACGCCGCCTACGAACTGATCTCCGATGCTCATGCCCTTGCCGACGCTGGCGTGTTCTCCATCGTTCTTGAAGGTGTCCCCGACACGGTGGCGGAGATCGTCACGAACGAGATTCAGGTACCGACGATCGGTATCGGCGCCGGTGTGAAGTGCGATGGCCAGGTCCTCGTCTTCCACGACGTCACCGGTCTCGGTGCTGGTGAGTATCTGCCGAAGTTCGTCAAGCAGTACGCACATCTCGCAGACGACGCCGTTGCTGCACTCGAGGAGTTCTTCTCCGACGTGGAATCGGGTGCCTTCCCCTCGGACGCGGAGACCTATCACATGCCGGCAGAGTCCGAGGAGATCCTTCGCAACCTGTCGTCACCTTCGGACCACTTGATGGCCGACGAGGCCATGGGACGACGCACCGACAGCTGAGTCTCCGGAGTTCCTGCCTGGATACAGACGCTTCACCCGTCTGCTCTAGCCTGCGTCCATGGACCTCGTCCGCATCTTTGTCGACATCCTGCTGCCGGTGTTCATCATCGTCGGCGCGGGTGCCGTGGCTGGGCGGAAACTCAAGCTCAACACGAAGACCCTCACGCGACTCGTCTACTGGCTGGTCGGTCCGGTGTTCGTCTTCCACATCCTTGCGGGTGCGGACCTGTCGGCAGATCTCGTAGGCCGGTTGACCGGAGCAGCAGTGATCGCCATGGCCGGTTCGGCCGTTGTGGTGTGGGTCCTCCGCCAAGGTACTCAGGCGGCCCCCATCCATTGCATCAGCAGGTGTCCTGTCGTCGGTGTACGGCAACGTGGGCAACTTCGGATTGGCGATAGTTGTGTTCACCTTCGGCGATGCAGCGCTTGGTGTCGCGGGCGTGGTCATGGTCGTGGTGAACGTGTTCGGTGTATTCGTCGGCATCGCAGCGTCGCAGTGGCAGGAGCATGGGGCCATGAAGGCGCTCCGGATGGCGCTTGTGGCTCCAATGACGCTGATCGTGTTCCCGGCAGCGCTGGTGAACGCGGGCGACGTGTCCCTTCCGCTCTGGATCGACCGACCGGTGGCGCTGGTGGCAAGCGCCCTGATCCCGATGATGCTGATCACTCTCGGTGTTCAACTCGGCGGTATGGCACGGTCCCGCATCAGTCTCGACCTCGTTCGGGCACTCGTGGTGAAACTCAGCATCTCTCCGTTGATCGCTACGGGTGCCGTTGTTGTCGTTGGCTTGAGCGGCGTACCGGCAGGCGTGGTTGTTCTGCAGTTGGCGATGCCGCCCGCAGTGTTCACATCGATCATCGCCCTCGAACACGACCTCGAGCCCGACCTCGTCACGACGACCGTGTTCATCGGAACGCTCTTGTCGGTCCTCACGCTTCCGATCGTGATCGCGCTGATCGGCTGACTGATCGGCTCTGATCCGAGTACTCGCAGCAATCAAGTCTGCGCGACTTCGCGAAGTCCATTGAGAGCTGACTCCATGAGGCTCTCGAACGTAGCGAGTCGGGCGCCGTCGCTCATCCGCTCGAACCGCGCTCCGAGCTCGTGACCCACGTCTGCCTCCCAGGAATTGAGCGCGTTCTGCCAGGGAACAGGCAGCTTCCGCTCCGAACGGTCGATGACACTGCGGATGCCCAGGATCATCGCTCCTGCTTCGTTCCACCGATGGGACAACACGAATACCACTGCGGCTGGAAGGAGTACGTCGAAGATATCGTCATCATGCGAGCGTTCGATGATGCTCTGAGCCTCCAGGATCAGCCGGGCGGCCCGACCGACGTCGCCATCGATGGCCTCGAAAAGAGCTTCCGTCGTGAGCAGCTTCACATTGCGGAAGTCACTGTTGGATCCGACGATCAACTCCTTTGCATGCGTGAGGGACTCGCGCCCGACGTCCGGTTCCCCGGAGAGGACGGCTGCGACAGCGATTCGGGTCCCGGTATATGCGGCCCGCTGCGGCTCCCCGGTTCGGACATGGGTCTCAGCGCACTGGAGCATCGCACTTCGCCCCTCGGCAAACTCTCCCATGTCAAGCAGGCTCTCGCCGATGAAGTATTCCGCGGAGGCCGTTGCGAACCGATTGTCGAGCGTGAATGCGATTCCTAGAGCCTCGCGAGCCGCTGCGAGCCCCTGCTGCCAGCGTCCGAGTCGGTTCTGGACCGCGGAGAGTGTCAGCAGGCACCGGGCCTTGTTCGACTTGTCCTCGAGCGTATCCGCTATAGCGATCGCTCGACCCAACAGCTCCTCAGCCTCATGGAGGTGCCCGAAGACGGCCTGTGCCGCACCGACGACCCGCAGCGCAGTGCTTTCATCTTCTGCAGTCAGGTCGTGTTCGAGCAAACGCCTATGCCACGACCTCGATTCCAGGATCATGTACCGCTGGTGGAAGTAGTTGGCCAGCGGCTCGAGCGCCACCGCCACGTCGTGAACCCGTCCGTACTTCAGGCCTAGATCCATCGCTGTGCGGAGATTCTCGATGTCGTCGTCGATCGTCGACAGATTGCTGACGGACGCGAATCTGTCGACCTTCCAGCTCCACGCCTTGGCGAGATAGTGGCGGGTGAAGAGTTCCCGCTGGTCACTCCGGGAATCATCCGGTTGCGCGAGCAGGAACTCTCGGATGGGCGTGAGCATGCGGTATCGGGCGGTCCCGTCCGACCGTCTCTCCGCTTGGAGCAGAGAGGAACTTACAACCCGTGACATCATCGCTGCGAACGTTGGTCCGGGCCGGTTCTTTGAACAGATCGCGTGGACGTCCGACATCCCGAACGACCCAGTGAAGATGGCCGCATGCGCGGCGAGGGATCGGTCCTCCTCGGGAAGCAGGGCAAGGCTCCACTCGATCGCTTCGCGCAGGGACGATGCGGGCTGCACCGTATCGCCGGAGTTGACATCGATCGCGGGGTCGAGCATCGCCGTGATGTCCGACACGCCAAGGGCAGGTACCCACCGCGATGCGAGCTCAATCGCCAAGGGGATGCCGGCGAGCTGCCTACTCAGGTGAACGATCATCGGCGCAGATTCCGCGGTCAGGCTGAACGTTCTATC
>CBETWC010000155.1:0-5106 GCA_965539925.1 uncultured bacterium | reverse complement strand
TGGTGGTGGGGGTGGGGGGGCGCGGGCCCCTCCCCCCCCGCCCCCCCCCCCCCCCTCCTCGCTCGCTGCGCTCGCGTGTCCTCTCTGAAGGGAGGACGATTGACGAAATGTTGATCTGAGCTCTGCCCGTTGGTAATAGAGTCCTCTGATGCAGTCGGAGAGCCGGAATCAGATGATGGCCGTGGTGGTGCTTGCGCTGTTGGCAGTCGCGTGGGGTGCCATTCCGCTGTTTGTCCGCAATGACGTGCCCTCGATGCAGCTCGTGGGTGTGCGCGTGACCTTCGGAGCCATTGCGCTCATCGGTGCTGCGGCTGCTCTCAGGAAGCTCACGTTTCCGAAGGTTCGTCGATGGAGGCTCGCCCTCTCCGGTGTCCTTCTCGCCCTGCACTGGGTCACGTTCTTCGAGTCGATCAAACTCACGACCGTTGCCGTTGCCCTCGCAGTTCTCTATCTCGGACCGATTGCCGCAGCGATTCTCGCGGGTCCTCTTCTCGGCGAGAAGGCGGACCGCCGCCTTTGGCTCGCGCTCGCCATCGCCGTGTTCGGAACCTTGCTTGTTGTGCAACCGTGGCAAGCGGGTGACGTGAGCACTCCAGGAATACTGATGGCTGGCCTGTCTGCGGCACTGTTGACCGCGCTCATGCTTGCGGGGAAACCAGTCGCCCAGGACCTTGGTGGTCTCACGATGGCGACGGGCGAACTGATCATCGCGTCGATACTGCTGGCACCGGCAACCTTCAGCGCCGTGACCGAACATGGTGAGAGCATGGTCAACTTCATCATCCTCGGCGCCGTCTTCACCGGACTCGCAGGCTTCCTGTACTGGGAGATGATGCGCCACCTCCCAGTCGCGGTCACCAGCGTTGTCATGTACATTGAGCCAGCAAGCGCTGTCATCTGGGCAGCGCTCTTCCTGGACGAGTCCCCGAATCTCATTGTGTGGGCGGGCGTTGGGCTTGTCATTGCAGGAGGTGTCGTGGCTGCAACGGCCAGAGGCGAGGAACAGGAGGCGATCGGTGCACCAGCCGCTCTTTGAGGTCGAAGGACTCCGCATCGCCGTGGCGAGTCAGGCACACGGACTATGGACGCTCGAATCGGGCACATCCGGGCCCGTGACCGACGACGGTGAGCAGCTTGGCTCCGGTTGGGTCGAGGTCATCTCGGGCATCTCATATTCCGTGGAGGAAGGCGAAGTACTCGGGATCGTCGGGGAGTCGGCATCCGGCAAGTCGCTCATGCTGATGGGCGCCTTCGGTCTGCTGTCGTCGGGCGCACGCGTCATTGGAGGGATAACACGCTATCGCGGCCACGAGTACAGGCCCTTCCATCCCTGGCAGGGAGAGGATGACGAGCCGTCTCGCAGGGAGCGCAAGCAGCGCAGGATCGCGGGTACGGCGATGGCCAGATATACCGATGATGCTTGGGCCGAACTCGTCGGCACCGACGTCGGATTCATGTTCCAGAACCCGATCGGGTCATGGACTCCGGATCTGGTCATAGGTGAGCAGACTGGCGAGGCACTCGCCGAGCACTCCGACCTCACCGCGGAGGAGATCGAGGAGCGCGTATTCGACGCCCTCGGTGAGGTGAAGCTCCCCAAGTCGCGGGGCCTCTTCAATGCGTTCCGCCACCAGTTGTCTCGGGGTATGGCGCAGCGGGCGATGCTGGCTGCCGCGTTGACGAGGGCACCCCATCTGCTGATCGCCGATGAACCGCTCAATGGCCTTGATCCGCCCGTGGCTGCTGGAATCATGGAGTTGATCAGAGACATGCGGGACAAGCGTGACATGGCAATGGTGTTCATCACCCACGACCTTGCTTCGGTGGCGCGCATCGCGAACCGGGTTGCTGTCGTGTATGGAGGCCGGATAGTCGAGGAAGCGCCGGTCGAAGACATCTTCCACCGACCGAGACACCCCTATACCTCGGGCCTCATCGGCTCGATTCCCGGATTCACCAAGGGACGACTACGTCAGATCGAAGGTGAGGCGCCACTCCTGGTTGATATGGGTAGTAGGGGTTGTGTGTTCGCGGATCGATGCGAGCACGTAACTGATGTCTGCCGGACAGCGGTGCCAGAGGCTTCTGACGTGGGAGCCTCGAAGGTGGAGTGCCATCATGCAGCGGAACTCGATCTGCCGGGTCTCAGAGGCTGAATCAGTCCGGCAGGCCTATCCACGGCCCTGCACCGACTACCGTGGTGGTGTTCCGGAGGCAGTGGGACGTTGTTATGAGACTGGTCACGTATCTCGGGTTTGTAGCCCGGCGCGTGTGGGCCAAGAAGGGGATCCTCTTCGGGTCGATACTCGGCGCCACGCTTGTCATCGCCCTGCTTGTCGTCGTGCCTCTCTACGAAGCCTCTGTGCAGGCAGTTGACCTCAAGTTCTCCATCGAAAACGCACTGGAGAACGAGACAAGCGTCACTGCATTCGCGACGTACAACAGGTACACATCGGATAAGGCGGAATCGAGTCGCGGAATCGTTGATGATGCACGCCAGACATGGCTGCAGACCTGGTACCCGACGAGCATCGAACGGAGCCAGACTCGGGAGCTCCTGGTCATCCCGTCCGGTGGGGATGCCCCGAACGACTTCATCGAGCTAGGCGAGCAGTGGAAAGAGGACAAGGCTCTCTTCCTTGAAGAGGGCGGTGAACCTGCCGAGGTGCCATCGCCACCGTATCCGACGCCGCCCCGGGAGCCCACGCAGGTGCGTGTGTTCACATCACCTGATCTGGAGGAGAAGCTCACGATCGTCGACGGTGTCTATGACGCGACGACCACGATCCCCCTCAACACGTATGAACCCTTCCCCTTGATGATCGGCGAGGATGTCGCCCGACTCACTGGATCGCAGGTCGGTGACCGGTTCTTCATCAAGCCATTTTCCGGATTGCCATCGACGTTCGAGTACGTCGAAGTTGTGGCAATCGTCAAGCCCGTCGAACCGAATGACAGCATCTGGGGAATCGACGATCCATCGAAGATGGTCTATCTCGATCAAGCATCATTTGATCGGTGGCTCAAAGCGACGAGTACGACAGCCGAAATCGATCCGTGGGCACGGACAGCGCGAGGGCTTCCGAGTCTCACTGTGACACAGCGTTGGAACATGCCTCTCGACAAGGACAGCGTCCAACTCGAGGACCTGGACGAGTTCCAGAGTCGGTTGGGTCAGTTCAGAGCGGAGGTCGCCCGCGAGAGTGGTGGTGCGATTCCGACCGCATCGGCGATCACCGTACTTCTCGACGCCTTCGCGACGCGATCGGTTGTCGTCGGTGGTCCGATTCTGGCGATGCTCGCGCTTGTCGTCGGCGGTGCGATCTACTTCTTGGTCTACACGTCTGCAATGACGGTCGAGCGTGAAGGCCCAGAGATCGCGCTGCTCAAGTCGAGGGGAGCTTCGTCCGGGCAGACAGTCGGGATACATCTCGGGCAATCCCTGTTCGTGGCGATCATGGCGGCTCTGATCGCTCCTTCCGTTGCTCGATTCCTCGTTGGCTTCACCGGTCGTGTGCCCCCGCTCTCGACGCTCACCGGCGGTGATCCCCTTCGCGTCGCCCAGGTGCGGTCGGTGGTTCCATTCATGGTTGCCGGGGGCATCATCACGTTCACCGCCATGGGCGTCACCGTGGTTCCGTATGCACGCCGGGGCGTTCTCGCCCTGCGGTCCCTTGCTGCTCGTCCCGGAACCCAATCTGTGTGGCAGAAGTACAACATCGACTTGTTCGCCATTGCGCTGTCTCTCGTCCTGCTTGCGCAACTCAGGCTGCGGGGATTCATCGATCGGTCATCTGGCGAAGCAACCCTTGATCCTCTTGCGGTCGTCTTCCCTGCCCTACTGCTGTTCGCAGGGGCTCTTGTTCTATTGCGGATCTTCCCGTACGTCTTGCGTTTCGTCGGCTGGATTCTCACCAAGCCACGGAATCTCTCCACAGCGATCACCGGTTGGCATCTCGGGAGGAATCCGGTTCCCTACGGGCGACTCGCACTCCTCGTGTGGGTGACGACGGGCCTCGGTGCATTTGCTCTGACATACGCAGCGACGCTCGAAGCCTCTTACACAGATCGAGCAGAGTTCGCTGCCGGGGCGGATGTGCGTGTCATGGGGGGTGGAGCAGGATATGCGAAGGCGCCGGAGGGGTCGTTCGGGACTCCGGTCCTGCGGACGCTTGGAGCGCCACGTCAGAGCGGTAGGAGTGCCGAAGTGCTTGCCGTGATTCCGGATGGATTCTCCGAGGTGGTGACGTGGCGATCAGACTTCGGCGCATCGTCGCCTGAGGAGGTGTTCTCCAAGCTCCGTCCCGAAGGTGTTCCGCCTGATGTGGGCATCGAAGTTCCAGCGGACGCGTCCGCGCTCAGGATCGAAGGCATCGTCATTCCACAGAGTTTGCGCGCTGATTCGGAGGATGCATCACCCGCCGATCGCAATCATCGGCTCGTGATCAAGGTCGTCGATGCTCGCTACCGCATGTGGACGATGGCGGCTGACAACGACTTCGTTGACTCGCGATGGAGAACGGTCACCGTTGACCTCTCGAGCGGACTCAACACGAAATACACGAGTCCTCCTGAGCCCCCCTTCTCGATCGTGAGCATGTGGGTTGAGCTGGCCAATCCCGGCAACACCTTCATGGTCAACGGCGACAGATTGCTGTTCACGTCGCTGACGGCCGTCACATCTGATGGCGAAGTCACGTTGAGCACCGAGGAGATGAACGGCGACGGCGATCTCACGATCCGGCGAGACGTGCAAGCATCCCTGGCCGCCGAAGCGAGGTACTCGTCGGTCCCCGACGACGCGGAGGAGCCGACTCACGCAGAGATAGAAGCTTCGGCCCTGTGGCGGAGCGGTACCGCTGATGAGTGGACCCTCCCCGCCAATCGGACGAGATCCAATACACGGGTGCCGAACGCGCGGCGTGATCCTCCCGAGATCCGGGTTCTGCTTGACCGCGAGGCCGCGTCGATTTCTGGACTCGACGTTGGTGATGTGTCCAGCTACAGCATTGGATCCCAGATCGTCACCGGAGAGATGGCAGGCTTCGTCGAGAAGGTGCCAACCGCAACGGACTCCCGCCGACAGGGTGTGATGGTCATCGACCT
>CBETWC010000154.1:0-5112 GCA_965539925.1 uncultured bacterium | reverse complement strand
CAATGGTGTGCGGATTCGGTGTCATCACGTCGGCCACGGTCTTTGCCGAATGTGGCTTCGCATCACCAAGGAAATTCGCGAGCAGGCGACGCCTCTGGCGCCCCCACGATCGATTCGCCTCGGCCGTTACGAAATCTGCCTCTGTGATGATCCCCACAACCTTGCGGTCGTCATCAATGACCGGGAGCCCACTCACTCCCGACTTCACCATCACCGTCGCCGCCTCCTTCAAGGACGCTTCCACAGTGATCGTCATGATCTCTTGACTCATTACATCGCCGACCTTCACCGACGAACCTCCTCCTAGAAACCTGTACTCATCAGGGTAGCGTTCCAGAGCCAAACCCACAGGGTTCGTCCAACAGCCAACGGTGCACTACGCTCAAGCCACTGCACCAGAGTCACCGGGGGAATTCGTGCCACTGAAAATCACCTATCAAGGAAACGAAACCGCCGTCGAGGACGACGCAACCGCGCTGATCGGCTCGGATGCTGCATCAACAGTCCGAATCGTTCGTCCTGGCATCTCGCGCAAGCATGCAGTCGCATCCTTCGACGGAACTGCATGGAAGGTGGAGGATGCTGGAAGCAGGAACGGGATCTTCCAAGATGGTGAGCGCGTCCAAACGACGACCATCAGCGGCCCGACGACCCTGTACCTCGGTCACGCCGAGGACGGAGAGGCGATCCTGTTTGCACCCGTCGTCAGTGGTGAGGAAGACATGTCGATCCAGGATGAGATCGATGCCTTCGTTGTCGCCGAAAAGCCGAAGTCCAAGCCAAAGACACCGCCCCCGGCCGAGCGGACCCGTGTCCAACCGGCAACGACAGCAAACCCAACCAGCGCAGAACTAGCAGCCCTGACGACAGCCCTCCGAGATCAGATCAGCACGATCAAGGGGCTGACATGGTCCGTGTGGGCAATGATCGCAGTGACCGCTGTGCTTGCCATCCTCACCCTGTTCGTGGGAATCCTGGGCTCCTGAAAGCGCGACTGCGGTCGCTGCCGAATGCAGATGTCGACTTCTATGCGTCTGGGTTCTCCAAGAACTTCAAGACCTCATCGGCAATTTCGTCAGCAGTTGGGAGATCATCGGGGATCTTGGATGTTGTGCCAACCCGTCCTTCGAGACTTTCGATGAACTGCGCTGCATCTGTCCGCTGGCTGATGATCTCATCAAGTCGCTCGAGCTGACCACGCGATTCATCCTCGAGTTCTGAAGTGTCGAACTCTGCGCCCAGCTGACCGGCAACCTTTGCCAACAGTCCGAGGACCGCGGGGTGATACGGCCGCCCGACGTATTGGGGAACCTGGGCCCAGTAGCCGATTGCTTCAATACCAGCCTCTTCGACCGCAGAGCGGAACACAGTGCCTGCCGAAGCCGGGACCACGATCTCGTCCATGAGCATCTCATCGCCAGGAAGCAGGAGCCTCGGATCCGACGCCGTGCAGAACACCGCGGTATCCGGCCCGTGCTTGACCGGAGTGGGAACTGCGCCGAGCGTCACAAGATGCCCGACATCAAAGTGCTGAACCAACTCACCGATCGCATCACTGATACCTGACCAGGCGTAGTCGGGTTCGTTGCCGACCATGATGAGAACGTCTCGACCTTGCGGACGAACGTGCAGTATCTCCATCCTTGGCCATGTCAATGATTGTGCCTCCCCTGCGCTGAAGCGGAGGATCGGCCGATTGGATCGATAGTCGAATATCGCGTCCGGGTCGAACGTGACTATCGGTTGACCATCCTCTGCGAGCCAGTCCGCTGCGTCGCTGGCGGCCGACGCTGCATCCCCCCATCCGGCAAGGCCGAAGATCATGACCGGCTTTTCCAAAGGTGGTGGAGTGTGCAGCGTGTAAAGGGGCATAGGAGAAGAGTAGAGAGCAAAGAGCAAAGAGCAAAGAGCAAAGAGCAAAGAGCAAAGAGCAAAGAGCCATCAGGCGTCAGGCGTCAGGAAGATCCCGAAACCCCTTTGGCGTCCTCCCCTGATGGGAGAGACCACCGCAAGTTGCTGGCTGCTGGCTGATAGCTGACAGCTGACGCCTGACAGCTCTACAAATACAGTCCGTTGCCGTGGTCCTCGGCTTCGCCGCTCTCGAGCGCCTTCTGGTACCGCATGCGTTCGAGTTGTGCCGAGGCTGCCATCTGCTGGCTGATGAGCGAAGCCTGGATGCCGTGGAACAGTCCTTCGAGCCAACCGACCAATTGCGCCTGCGCGATCCGTAACTCTGCCTCGGAGGGCACCTCCGTAATCGGCACGAATACTGCGTTCAGTTCATCGACGAGATCGTCCGACAGGACCTCACGCAACTCCTCTATGGATTGGTCGTAGATGGCGACCAATCGCTGCCGGCCTGCCTCATCGAGCGGCGCCTCCCGCACCTCCTCGAGCATTGCTCTGGTCATGGAGGCGATACGGATCAGCTTCGATGGCTCGGAAACATGAGGACGCTTGTCCTCAGGATCCTCCGCCGGACCATGGTCGTCCACGACCTCAGGGGTGACCGTATGCGCTGCGATTGCTTTGGGCTCAGAGTCCATACTCAAAGCATACGACGACACCGCAGCACCGCGACCGGTAGCCTGCCTCGGTATGAGCGACTCACATCAATCTGCGCCCGTACAGACGAAATCGGAGAAGCGCGGCTTCCTCAGGAAGCTCCTCTGGACCCTCCTCGGATTGGTCATCACATTCGCCGTATTCGGGTTCGCCTTCAGCCAGTACTCGGTCCACCGAGCGTTCCCCCAAACCTCGGGAACCATTCAGATTGAGGGACTGGGTGGATCGGTCGAGGTGATCCGGGACTCGATGGGCGTCCCCCACATCTACGCCGATTCCCCCGAGGATCTCATGATGGCTCAGGGCTACGTCCATGCGCAGGATCGCTTCTGGCAGATGGACTTCTGGCGACATATCTCGTCGGGCACACTTTCGGAGATGTTCGGTGAGGGCCAGGCAGAAACCGATTCGTTCCTGCGCACGATGGGATGGAGCGGACTCGCAGACAGTCAACTCGATCAGGAGACCCCCGAGGTTCGTTCCCTGTCGGAGGCATACGCCGTGGGTGTCAACGCCTATCTCGAGACGCAGACCCCGTCAGACCTGTCGCTCGAGTACACGGTCCTTGAACTGCTCAACCACACATACGAACCCGAACCTTGGACACCAACCCAATCGCTTGCATGGGGCAAGGTTATGGCATGGGATCTCGGCGGCAACATGGGTGCCGAGATATGGAGATCGATCGCGCTCGGCGTGCTGCCCCAAGATCGTGTCGCTCAGCTGTTCCCGCCCTACCCGGGTGACCGCCATCCCTACATCGTTGAGCAGGACATGTCCGCCGCATCGGGAGTCGAGGCAATCAACCTCTCCTCGGCCGCGATCCAGGCTCCGCTTCGCTCCGTGGCCTATGCGTTGGACGCACTGAACCGGGTTACGGGCGGTGGGATGGAGACCGGGATCGGTTCGAACTCGTGGGCGGTTTCAGGCGAACACACGAATACTGGTATGCCCCTGCTGATGAATGATCCACACCTCGGCTCCCAGATGCCCTCGATCTGGTACCAGGTCGGGCTCCACTGCAACAGTGTCTCGAGTGATTGTCCGTACGACGTCGCGGGATTCTCCTTCGCGGGAGTTCCCGGTGTCGTCATCGGACACAACGCCGACATCGCCTGGGGCTTCACGAACGTCGGCCCTGATGTTCAGGACCTCTACATCGAGAAGATCAACCCGAGCAACCCGAACCAGTACGAATTCGAGGGTGCCTGGCTGGACATGGAAGTTCGCACGGAGACGATCAGCGTTGCCGGCGGGGATGACATCGAGCTCGAGATCAGATCGACGATCCACGGACCGATCATCTCCGGGGTCTACGGAGCTCTCGACGATTTCGACACCTCCAGTATCGACAAGCCGGACCCCTATGCGATCGCTCTCAGGTGGACCGGCCTTGATGACGTCCCGTCGATCGCTGGTCCGGTGCTCAGACTCGATACGGCCGAGAACTTCGACGACTTCCGCGAAGCCGCCAAGCTCTTCCAAGTTCCTTCCCAGAACATGCTCTATGCCGACACGCAGGGGAACATCGGCTTCCAGGTGCCCGGCGACATCCCCATTCGGTCACAAGGGAACGGAACGCTGCCTGTTCCCGGTTGGACCGGGGAGCACGAGTGGACCGGCTTCATCCCGTTCGAGGAGCTCCCGATGGTGTTCAACCCGGACTCGGGCTACATCGTGACGGCCAACAACGCTGTCATCGACGACAGCTACCCGTACCTGATCACCGAGGACTGGTCCTACGGCTACCGAGCAAAACGGATCGTGGATCTTGTCACGTCGAATTTCGGGATCGGAACCGACGATCACGCCACGATCCAGTTCGACAGCTACGACCTGAACGCAGAGCGCATCATGCCCTTCCTGCTCGACGCAGTGAAGAACGACACAACCCATGATGGGGACGATGTTGATGCGGATGCGACCAGCAGACTCTTCGATTGGGATCTGCAGAACTTCTCAGGTAGCACAGGCGCCGCCATCTGGAACGCAACGTGGAGCAACCTTCTGGCACAGACGTTCCACGATGATCTGCCGGAGGATCTGTGGCCGTCGGGCGGTACACGGTGGTTCGAGGTGATGTACAACCTCGTTGACACTCCGGACGATCCCTTCTGGGACAATGTCAACACTGAGGAAACGGAGACCCGGGACCAGATTCTCGTTGCGTCCCTCGATGCCGCCATTGCGGAGCTGAGAGAGACGCTCGGATCAGACGTCGATGGCTGGACGTGGGGTGAGATTCATCGGATGGTCTTCATCAACCAGTCACTCGGCTTGTCGGGCATCGGCTTCATCGAGGACCGCTTCAACCGTGGCCCATATCCAGCGAGCGGGAGCAAGTCCATCGTGAACGCCGTTGGATGGGACGCAACCGAACCGTATGACGTCAACTGGCTGCCATCGATGCGGATGCTCGTCGACCTCCAAGACCTGACTCGTTCCCGAGCCATCCACACGACAGGTCAGTCAGGCCACGCCTATGACACGCACTACATCGACATGGCACCACTGTGGCTCTCGGGCGAAACCGCCCCGATGCTCTGG
>CBETWC010000153.1:0-5183 GCA_965539925.1 uncultured bacterium | reverse complement strand
CTTCAAAGAGAACCAAGAATCAAGAATCAAGAATCAAGAATCAACACTGAAGACAAGCTGCGCGGGGCTGTTTCTCGGCTCTTGACTCTTGATTCTTGACTCTCCCTGCTCTACAGCGCTGACTCGTCCAGGAGTACTCGTGCGTTCCAGCCGATGGAGTCGTTCAGCTCAGCGAGCTTCGGCATATGTTCGGGGGCTTCCCATACCCGGGCAAGGGCGTCTTCGCCCCATCGCTCGACCACGTCGTCGCAGAACTGGGTGGCATCGGTGGCCCTCCACCGTTCGATCTTGAGACCTGCGAACTGCTGGAGGAACTGTTCTGTCTTGTCCGGTTCGGATCTGCGACGGTTGTAAGCCTCTTCGATCCGTTCGATGTTCGGAAGCAACTCGGCGCCCGCCATCCGTACGATGCGGTCGGCGTATCCCTCGATGAATGCGGTGAACGCCTGCACGTCGGCAAGGCGCTCAGGGTCGGCAGTTGCCTGGATCAGACCGGAGGCGTCATCTCCGTCTCCAAGCATCTGTTGGAGGTCCATTGGATTGGTCATCCCGGTGAGCTTCCCGAGGAGATCAGACGTATCGAGTTCAACATTGTCATAGAACGCCGTGATCAGTTCCACGAAGCGACCTCTGACCCACTCGACGGCCATGATCCGGTGAAAAGCGACCTCATGGAGGGCACCCCAGAGCCGGATCTGCCTGTGGTCGATACCGTGGTCGATGGCGAAGTCGTCGAGATTCGGGACGATCACATACGGCCGATCGTGGTCCATGGCTGGGATTCCGGTGTCGAACTGGCCGAGGGCACGATGCGCCATGAAACCGACCATCGTGCCGGCCTGCAAGCCGAGAAGCGCGGGGCCGAGCGGTGCGAGCATCGCTCCCATGTCGCCCATGTCTCCAATTCCCGGGATGCCACCGATATCGGTGAGGCTCGAAAGCTTGTCACCGAGCGGCTCGACGAGCACGCGGAATGACTGTTGATTCTCCGCCGCCCATGTGGCTCGATCAGTCGGGTTCAACTCGCCTGGTTTCGGTGAAGGGAGCTGGACGATGGACGAGATTCGCACCTCAGCCACGTGGGCAAGCTCGCGATACTCCTCGGCAATGGTCGGGTCGATCGGTTGGGGCTGACCGGCAAGGCTCTTGGTCACCTCGCGTGCAAGCTTCCAATTGACGGGTCCTGACGATTGAAGCATCTTGAACAGCTGCTCGAAGAGTCCCTCGTCTTCCATCCCGAACATGTCGATCAGCCTCCGAATTCGGCCGGGCGCTGTCCCATGACGACGTTGAACGAAACGGCTTCTTCATCGCGCAGCGCAACGAACTCAACCTCGTCGCCTACACGGTACAGACGAACGGCAAGGATGAGGTCTGTCTGGCTGGTTATCGTCTTGCCTCCGATAGATGTGATCACGTCACCCGGCTGGAGGCCTGCAAGCCCGGCTGCGGAATCTGTTCCCTCGATCGTGTCGATGATGGCGCCAGCCGGTGTGAGGGCACCGTCGTCCGCCCTCACACGATGAGTCCCGATCGTGACTCCCAGGAACGGGTGTGCCACGTCGCCGGTCTCGATGATCTCAGCCGTGATGCGATCGACGAGTTCGATCGGGATGGCATAGCCGATGCCCTCCGGACCCGCCTGGGAGACGCCGATGGCGCTGGTGATACCGATGAGGTTGCCATCAGCATCGAAGAGCGCTCCTCCAGATGATCCACTGTTGATCGCTGCGTCGGTTTGGATCATGCCGTGGAGGCGCTTGTCATCCGCGAAGTTGACCTGGCGGTCGAACGCAGAGATGATTCCGACGGTCACTGACGGACCGCCCTCCTGGCCGAGGGGATTGCCGATCGCAACAGCGGGGTCTCCGAGGTTCAATGTTTCGGTTGAGCCGAACTCAACCGGTGTCAACCCGGTGGCGTCGATCTGCAGCACGGCGAGGTCCGTGAGATCGTCACTTCCGACCAACGTTGCCGGATAGGTCCGACCGTCCTCGAACTCGACCTGATACGTATTGCCACCTTCGATGACGTGGTGGTTGGTGATGATGTAACCCTCGGCAGATATCACGACTCCGGAACCTGACCCGATGGTCACGAGCTCAACGTCCTCGTCAGTCGATGCGTTCGCAACGGTCACGGTCACGATTGCTGGGAGCGCTTTGGCCGCCACCGCTGTGGGGTTCACGGCGGAGCCGAGATCGTTGATGATCTGTGCCGGGGGGATCTCGACCGTCTGGCTCGCCTCTTCACCGTTCACAGCGGTCGGGGGTGGCGCCGCGACCACCTCGGGATCGTCGAACGTGCCTGTCACTGCGAGCACGCCGATGGTGAGTAGGGCACCGAGAATCCCGGCGATGACCGCTCCTGCCAGGAAGAGTGCGGTGTTCGAGCCCCGCTTCGGGGGGATCTCGCTGATTCGAGCTGAGACGGGTTCAGGCTGGTACTCGGTTACCGGCTCCGGTATCGGTGCGGTCTCGTCGTAGACGAACGGCACGAGTGGCGGGTCATCGGGTTCGAAGCTCGCCTCCCAAACCTCTGGACCCGGCTCGGGATACTCCGAAGCCGGGTCGATTTCGGACAGGTCAGGGGTATCTGCGGTGGGAGAGTCTGTTGGGTCCATGTCATCTCCAACGCCGAGGGGCCCGTCTTCGTTCCGTTCCGTCGTGAAAGGAACATGAGAATCCGATGTGGCTGCGTCGCGGGTATCTTCTGCCATGAAGGTGATTGTATGAACGAACAACCCCTAGCAGCGCACGAATCCGTCTGGATCGATGTAACAGACGAATCGATCGACCCCAGGGCCCTCTCAAGGTTCGTCGCTGATGCCCAAGCCGGAAGCACGGTCCTGTTCAGTGGGACGGTGAGAGACCACTCGCCGGGACGAGCTGACGTCAGCCGTCTGGAGTACGAAGCATATGGGGGAGTGGCAGGGGCGAAGATCGCTGAGATCGTCGACGAGGCCTATGCGCAGTGGTCCATCCTCAAGGTGGCAGCACTCCATCGTGTTGGGTCCCTCGACGTCGGCGAACCTGCTGTTGTCGTGGCCGTATCAAGCGCACATCGGGGCGATGGTTTCGATGCGTGCCGCTACATCATTGACCAGTTGAAATCCCGCGTCCCCATCTGGAAGAAGGAACACTGGCCCGGCGGAGCCGAGTGGGTGGAAGAGGGCGGCTGACGCCGCCCGCTCCCAGGCATCAGGTATCAGGTGTCAGCTCGATCAGCTGTTTCCCCACGACCATTTCGGCTGCTTCGCGGACGCCGGAGTTCCTGTCGAACGCGGCGCGTTGGATCGCTGGTTCGATGCGGGGGTCATCGAAGACGGTTATCGCCGCAATTGCACGCCGCCGCACCTGAGGCGGGCCCTCGGCGATGAACGCGAGAAGTGGGCCAATGGCAGCGTCGTCCCCGATGGCGCCGAGCGCGGCAACGGCTGCCTCTTTGACCGTGCGGTCCGGGTCGTCCCCGCCAACTTTGACCAGCCATGCAATCGTTGACGCATCAGCGAGTTCTCCGTACGCGGTTGCGACTGCCTCGCGTACTTTCGGCTCGGCGTCATCCTGTGCCACAGATAGATGATCGAGTGACCGGACTCCACACGCACCGAGCTTCTCTGCTGCGGCAGCACGTACAGATGCGTCGTCGTCGTCAAGAAGCGCAGCGATCGTGTCAAACGTCGCGTTGCAAGAATCGGTGCTGAGCGCCGTGGTTGCCATCCGTCGCAGCACAGGATCTTCATGCCCGAGAAATGCACCCGGATCAGCGATCAGCGCAACGAGTTCCTCCCGTTCAGCCACGGCTTCGCCTCCGTCCGTTCTGCCTGATGCCTGACGCCTGACTTCTTCAATCAACTCTCTCAAGGGCCATGGCAGCGCCCTGGCCCACTCCGACGCACATGGTTGCGAGGCAATACCTTGCTCCGCGGCGAGCCATCTCCCTTGCTGCAGTTCCGACGAGTCGGGCGCCACTCATTCCGAGCGGATGGCCGATCGAGATGGCGCCGCCGTTCGGATTCACATGCTCAGCATCATCGGGAAGACCGAGTTCGCGCAGAGATGCGAGTGACTGGGATGCAAAGGCCTCGTTGAGTTCGATGACGCCGAAGTCCGAAACTGACATGCCAAGACGATCCACCAGCTTCTGTGTCGCGGGAACAGGTCCGATCCCCATTATCCGCGGAGGGACACCAGCGGTTGCCATGCCAAGGATGCGCGCCATCGGTGTTGCACCGAGACGTTCCAGATAGGCCTCGGACACGACCAGGGCCGACGCGGCTCCATCGTTGATCCCACTGGCATTGCCAGCAGTGACCGTTCCGTTCTCGAAGATGGGTCGGAGCGAAGCAAGTCTTTCGAGCGATGTTCCAGGACGCGGATGCTCATCCGTGTCGACGACGAGCGGCTCCTGTTTGCGTCTGGGCACCTCGACCGCAACGATCTCGCCAGCGAAGAATCCTTCGGCCTGTGCAGCGGCTGTTCGCTCCTGGCTCCGGAACGCAAAGGCATCCTGGTCCTCGCGAGAGATGTTGAAGTCAGTGGCAACGTTCTCCGCCGTCCCTGGCATCTCGTCGTTCCCGAATCTCTCGCGCATCTTCGGGTTGACGAACCTCCACCCAATGGTCGTGTCGTGCACCTCAACGGCGCGGTCATAGGCAGATGTTGCCTTCGACATGACCTTGGGCGCACGGCTCATCGACTCCACGCCTCCGGCGAGCACCAGGTCTGCGGCACCCACCTTGATCGCGCGCGCGGCAAGCCCGATTGCCTCCATGCCGGACGCGCACAGCCTGTTCACCGTCGCACCGGGCACCTCCACGGGGAACCCGGCGAGGAGCGATGACATGCGGGCCACGTTCCGGTTGTCCTCACCGGCCTGGTTTGCGTCTCCGTAGTAGATCTCATCGATGTCGGCCGGATCGATGCCGACGTTCGCCACGACGGTGGCCATGGTCAAGGCAGCAAGGTCAGCCGGCCTCACGGGGGCGAGAGCGCCTCCGAAGCGACCGATCGGTGTGCGGATGTAGTCGAGAAGGAAGGCTTCCATGTCGGATGACAGTAGTAAGGAATCAGGTTTCAGGCATCAGGCGTCAGCGAAGAACAGAGAGCAGACGAAGCGTGCCTGCTCTGTTGTCCTCCCTTCAGGGAGGACGGAACAGCGACGAAGTCGATGTTCAGGAGGGG
>CBETWC010000152.1:0-5183 GCA_965539925.1 uncultured bacterium | reverse complement strand
AGAAGCTCGCTCGCAGACTCGATGAGCAGCACAGGGCAACAGCGCAGAAGGATGCCGAGAGGATGCGGGTTCGACGCAATGCTCCCAAGAAGGATCACGATGCCCGCGGTGCCGTTGCCAAGGGGATACACAATCGAGGTCAGAAGACAGGGGCCACAAGCGTTGCAACCATCACGAACTCGCTCCAAGCAGTGTCGGCAGAACTCGAAGCGACCAACCTGGAGAAGCCTCGTGGCGGAGCGGTCTCCTTCGACTTCGAGCCAGCAAGTAAGGAGTTCCTCGTCCGATACAACGGTCCGGTGACGGCGGGTGATCGGATGCTGTTTGACGTCGACGTTGCCGTGAGACGACTCGACCGCGTCCGCGTTGCTGGACCGAACGGGGCGGGCAAGACATCGCTCCTCAGTCGCCTCGTGAGTGAATCAGCCATCCCGCGCGGCAAGATCCTGTACCTCGCCCAGGAGACGACTGCACACGATGCCCGAATGTGGCTCGACGAGATCAGAGCGCTTCCTTCTGATGACAGGGGCAGGGTGATGTCGCTCGTTGCCCTGCTGGGTGCAGATCCGGGGGCGATCCTTGCATCTGCTCAACCATCACCGGGTGAGGCCCGCAAGGTCGCGTTGGCACTCGGACTCGGGACGCCGAAGTGGCTCCTGGTTCTCGACGAACCGACGAACCATCTCGACCTGCCGTCGATCGAGCGGTTGGAGGAGGCGCTCTCGGGTTACGAGGGTGCGCTCTTGCTCGTCACCCACGACGATGCGCTAGCGAGCAGCGTGACGGATACAACATGGGCTGTTGGGATCGATGGTGTGGGATGACGAGTGACAGAGCACTACACCAGGACGGTCACCGACTGATTTCCTATCCAGTCCCAGAAGAATGTAGGAACTGCAGTCTTGGTGAAACAAGCCGACAGATGTGTGAACTCGCCGGTAACCACTGGCTCGCGTGTCGCCACGCCACCACCGATCTGCATGCCATCACCTGCATCTGCAACAGGGAAAGCCCCGTCAAACCACTCGAGGAAGTGCCCGCCTGGCGCCGTCACCGTGTAGATCCACACGCCATTGTCTATGGAGATGACCGAGGTGTTGAGATTGCCAACGATGCTGGCGCCGTCCACATCGGCGCTCAGCATGAGGTCACACTGCTCGTTCGCCGAAGCTGGCGCCATTCCAACGCTGGCCATCACCGCAATCACCGCGGCAATGGCGACCAGCGCTCTGGATGCCTTCGTTCTACCCGAAATCGTTCTTCCCACGATCATGGCGTGACCGTATCAGGCACGACTGAGCTTCGGTAGAAGGGTTTCTGACCGCAACAGGTGACTAGTCCTCTGTCCTCAATCGTTCGGGTTATCGATGTCGAGTCAGGGGCGGAGTTCGATGAACCCTGCGGCGGCGAAGTCGCCGTCGAAGGCGAGAGCCTCACGAATCCGCCGCTCGCTCATAACCTGGAAGCTCGTCGCATCCACGAACGAGTAGAGACGTTCGTCGTGTCTGCGAAGCCACGACCACGCCTTGTGCTCTTGATCTGTGGTGACACTGTGGATTACGACCTTCTTCTCCGAAACCAGGCCCTCGATCCGGTCGAGAAAGGCCACGGCAGACTGATGCGAGCCTCGTCGCGCAAGAAGCGTCCACGTCTCACCAACAATGTGATTCGTTGTGAGTAGCTTCTCTGCCGTGCCGACTCGCTCGAGTACCGCCACGGCGTCGAGGTGTCTGCCGTCCCGCGGTACCGCCCAACCGACCCACCAGCTTGTATCGGCAAACTTCATGCGCCGTAGATGATCCGGTCGATGTCTCCCGGTTCGATGGGATCCACATCGTTGGCGAAGCCGGCGAGCTGCCGCAAGAGCTCGTGTGAGTTGCTCTCCTCGGTATCGGGGAGCACCTCAGCAAGGCCGCGACGGATCAATTCCGACTTCGAGATCCCGCGTCGTTTCGCCTCGGCGGCTGCTCGCTCGTCGAGCTCCTCGGGGATCGTGATGGTGATGGCCTTCATACACACAGCATACATATGTGTCGTAACTCCAACTACATAGTTCTGTCGATGGTTCCATCACGTCCTATCTCGAAGGGGAGTTCAATGGCCCCATTGAACGCTCAGCTCAGGGTGATGGTTCGGTCGCTCAACGGCTGGATGGGACGGTTGTTCGCCCCGTAGCGGTCCCGGAATGCATCGACCCAATCCGAGTGGAACGAGACACGATCGGTGAGAACGATCCACTGCACGCCCTCGGTGTACGGAGGCGTGGTGAGGGAGCCGTCGTAGGCGTAGTGAGTTGTCGAGGCGGGGAGAAGCGACTTCATTGCCACGGCCTGCTCCAGATTCCTGGGTCCCCTCGATGCATCACTCTCGTCGATGAATACGGCCAACACAGCGAACCGTCCGTGGGCATCCTTGTGAACGAAGTGGACCTCGCAGGCCACGCTCTCTCCATCGATCTCATGCTCTGATGGCGTGTGGAAGTGAAACTGGACCAGTTCGTATCGGTGGTCGCCGTACTGGATGGTGCTACCACCCGCGACGGGGAACTCGAGTGTCGTCCGCTTGTCGTGGCCGTGCATCACCGCGAGGCGGTAGTCGATGGTCAACTCGGGCTGTTCACAGGGAACCGCTGGACCGAGGTCGATCGGGGACTGCTCCGGGGTCATGGTTTCCAACCCTCCGTCGTACCGGGCTCGCAGGCTCGCTGGCCCCACTGGCTCGAAGACTCGCCCGTCCCCCCTGACTGTCGTGTCTCGCAACGGCGTGACGGTGCGGCTTGTCGTCCTCCCTTCAGGGAGGACATATTTAGAGGCGTTGACGGAGCCATGCGATGTCTGCCTTCTGGCCTTCGATGAGGCCGGGGGTTTCGACGATCACGTCGGTTGCGGCTGCCTTGATGACACCTATCAGGAGGTCTTCGGGGATCAATCCCTCGCCGAAGTTCGCATGGCGATCCCGATGCGAGCCCGCCTCGTCCTTTGAATCGTTCGCGTGGACCAGCGCAACGCCTCCGGTGAAGCTCGAGATCACATCGACCGCGTTCTCGAGGTCGGCACCGCAAGCCCAGGCATGGCACGTGTCGAGACAGACACCAACGTTTCGGTCGCCGATCTCTTCCCAGAGCGGACCGTAGTTCTCGAGGTCGTGCATGATCGAGTTGCCCTTGCCTGCCGTGTTCTCAACGAGCACAGGCACAGTCACATCGAACGAGTCAAGCGCCTTGCGCCACCTCTCGAATCCAACGGCCTTGTCTTCATCAGGGCCGACGCTTCCGCCATGTACGACAACGCCCCTTGCCCCGATCGTTGTTGCTGCCTCAACAACTTGGGCAAGAGCCTTGCGCGAGGGGATCCGTACCCGGTTGTTGGGGGACGCAAGGTTGAGCAGATAGGGTGCATGGACGTAGAACTCGATGGGCGACGCCTTGAGTTCCTCTGTGTCCTCTCGCGGAATCGGTGCCTTCCACTGCTGCGGGTTCGACATGAAGATCTGAACGGCGTCGGCGTCGCGTGCTGCTGCCTCTCCGAGCGGGTCCTTGGGGCTCACATGGGAACCGATGATCATTCGTCGTCCTCCTCAGCTTCGGGTTCGGGAATTTCTGGCTCAGGCTCCGCGTCGATAATGGGCTGATCAACAGTCGTCTCCCACACCATCGAGGGAGGCTCGTAGGACCTGAGGGACTCCATGCGCAAGAAGTGGTCGTATGCGCCCTGGGCAGCAAGGGCTACCTCGGTCACCCGACTCGCCCAGTCGTGCGCATCGATGTAGATCGTATTGCCCTGTCGTCCAAGACCGGACAATCCATCCGGAATGGACGAACCGGGTCGTGTCTCGACGACGAGTTGCTCGCGCATGCTGCCGTCGTACGGGTCGGGGATGACGTCGCTTGACACCGCGGCAACGCTTCCCCACGGGATGAGGTCGCCGTCACCTCCTGTGTCGATGACCAGTCCCTCGCCACTCACGATCACCGCCGGCTTGCGTCTGATGAGTTCGGTCACTGAACCACCGAACAAGAGGACTCCGGTGGCAACCATCACTCCACCCCACAAGATGTCTCCACGCTGTTGGGCCTGCCCACGCGTCGTGAGCACACCGTCGTTGTTGTCAGGTGGCGTCGAGACCCAATGACCAAACATGATGTCTGCTGCAGCGGCGATCAGCACTATGCCGACAATGCCGAAAACGAACAGCTTCAGGGGTGAGCGATAGGCACGCATCTGTTACTCGACAACTCCGAGATCCTGGGGGGTGACAAGCGCAACATAGGGGATACCGAGGGCTTCTACGCGTTTCGCTGTCGCTCCATCGGAGCGATCAACCAACGCGACAGCCTTCACGACATCAACACCGGCCTCGCGCAGGACCTCGATCGCCTCGACAAGCGCCGATCCGGTGGTCGTTGTGTCTTCGAGGGCCACAACTCTGGAACCCGTGCCTACCGGTCCGACAAGACGACCGCCGGTTCCGTGATCCTTCGCTTCCTTCCGAATGGAGAAGGACATCAAATCATTTCCCTCGCCAGCCGCCACCAGTGCTGTTGCCACGGCGATCGGGTCTGCCCCCATGGTCATCCCTCCAACGGCCTCGACCTCCTCGGGGACCTCCTCGAGCACGGCTGTACCGACAAGCTGTGCTCCGACCCCGGAGAAGGTGGTTTGGCGGGCGTCGATGTACCAACTCGACACTTCCCCTGAACGCAGGGTGAACGGTCCGTCCGTTCTCACGGAGAACTCCTTGAGATGGGCGACAAGTGCCTGTTTGGCAGTTGGCGAAATTTCCAAGAAAACCTCTCAAGTACTCGGTGCAGATGGTCGATACGGTAGTCAGACAGGATGCCTTCCTAACCTCCCGTCTAAGCCCGAACCCGAGGCCGCCAATAGGCGGCCTTCGGTTCATCCTGGGACACCTGGCTCATTCACGCACTTCACTAGCCTGCTCTCGATGGACATCCTCTTCGTACGACACGGCCAACCTCAATGGGCAATCGACGGCCTCTCGCAGCTCAACCCACGCCTCACCAATCTCGGTTGGAAGCAGGCCGAGCTCGCAGCCGCGCGAATCGCGACGGACGAGAAGGCAGAGGCTGCAGAACTCATCGTCTCTCCTGCAACCAGATCCCAGGAGACTGCCCAACCAATTGCCCGCGAGACCGACCTTCCCATGGACACGGTCGACGATCT
>CBETWC010000151.1:0-5185 GCA_965539925.1 uncultured bacterium | reverse complement strand
GCACGGGGTGAGATCAGGCTTCCCCGGTCGATACCGAACTTGATGCGACCGGCGAGCAGCGCGGACAGGAAGCCTCCCACCGCGATACCACCGACCGCCCATGTGAGCCAGTAGTCCCACAGTCCTCTATCGAGCACGGGACCCCAGTAGGCGTTGGAGGCGACGTGGTCGGGTGCAACCTCTGCGAGGCTGTAGGCACCCAGCCGTGAGAAGAACCCTGAAGATCCCGGCCCGTGCCCCAGCACCACCATGCCGAAGAGAACGGTGAGGCCGAGCCCGATACCTGCAACGTAGGGCGATCCGAGCTTCTGCGGTATGGCGTTGTGCATCTTCAGGAGCAGGCGCTTGACCGCCCCGTACGCGGCACGTGGCAGGGCTAATCGCTCCTCGGCAACCAGCGGTTCACCCTCTTCGGAATGCTCGCGATACCACTCGGCATGGTGGTGTTCGACGTAGTCCTCGTCGATCTCGCCCTTGAGCATGCTCACCAGCGCAGGCCGCTCCTCGGTGATGAGGGCAGCCATTGAGAAGTGGACGAAGAAGAACGCGATCACGACTCCGACGGTGATGAGGTGGATCAACACCATCCATCGGCTGACCGTGCCTCCGCCGGTCCCGAACCACATCAACAGACCGGATACACCGATGATCACCGAGCCGAAGAGCACGACAACACCGAAGGCCTTCTGCCCGGCGTTGTAGGCGCCCTGGTCCGGCAGCTGCGTGGACGGGTCGATCTCGGCCTTCGGCCTCGCCTTGAACCACAGCAGATCGTTCTTGGTAGGAAGAAGATCCTTGAGGAAACGCAGCGAGAGACCGTGCGGATCCACGAGGAACGACACCACCATGACGACGAACCACAGGATTCCCACATACACGTGGATGTGAAGCAGGTTCGTTGCGCCACCGAAGATGCTGTTCACGAAATCGACGTAGAACGTCGGTCCGACCTGGTAGCCGGAGTTGCTGATGATCGCGATCCCGGTCAGCCACAGGAACAAGAAGCTGCCTGCGTTGAACCAGTGGACAATGCGCTGCTGGATCGGATGTTTGATCAGCCCTCGCTCAGACATCGGCGCCTCCTTCCTCCGTCGAGTCCCCTGCATCCGTAGGTGCTTGAACTTTGTCATGGTCGACCGCTTCTTGTGCGGCCGCTTCCTCGCTCGCGACACGCTCCTTGCGTTCGCGGAGCTTTCCGAGACCGATCATCCCTGCCATGGCAACGGCGCTTGCCACGCCCAGGGCACCAACTGCCTTACCGGCGCCGTTGCGCCACAGCATCTCGGTGGAGCTCCCGCCACCAATCGGTGGGCGCTGCTCCTGCAGGAGTGCGAGATCCTCGGGACGTCCGCTGAAGCGCAGGTTCGGACCAGGATTCACCTCAAGCGAGATGAGTTTCATCTCTTCGTGACCCTCGTCGACGGCGTTCACGTCGCCGACCTTTATCTCCACTCTCTCACCGTCGATCTCGACGACCTCGTAGAAGCTCCGTGCACCCGCGGGGCACACGTCGAAGCACGCCGGTGCCTGACCGTTCTTTGTGCGTCCTTCGCACAGGGTGCACTTCTGGAGGATGTTCGAGGTCGGGTCCACATAACGTGCTTCGTACGGGCAGGCCGGTACGCACAGTCCACAGCCGATGCAGAGGTCCTCGTCGACGAGGACTCGTCCGTCTTCGGCCTTGAATGACGCTCCGGTCGGGCAGGCGTCTACACACGGCGGATCATCGCAGTGCATGCAGAGGTATGGCGCAAAGCTCGTGTTGCCGCGGGTGACGTCCCTTTCGTCCTCGAGGAATTTCACCCAGTTGCGCGAACCGGAAGGATCAAGATCGTTGGCGGTCACGCATGCAACCGTGCACGCCAGGCAGCCGATGCAGCGGGAGACGTCGATTCGGAATTCAAATGCCATGATTGCCTCCCCTTACGCCGAGTTGGGGCGGACGAGACGCACGAAGTTCACGCGCATGCCGGTTCCACCGGATAGAGGATCGACCGCGTACTTGGTCATCAATGCCGAATCATCGACGCCCTTCTTGTACGCCCGGGTGAGCTGACGACTGTTGTGGCCGTATCCGTGGGTGATGTAGACCGCGTCATCGCTCATGCGTGCGGTCACGTCGAGACGAACGGGGCCTTGCCGTGCTCCGTCCTGGTTGATCAGCTCCACCCAGTCTTCGTCCCCGACTCCGTAGGCTGCTGCAGTCGACGGTGAGACCCACACGGTGTTCTCATCCTCGCGACCGTTGAGGACGGGAGTGTTCTGAGTCCGGCCGAAGGTGTGGACGGGTGAGCGCCCATAGAGCAAGCGAACATGCCCCGGAGGCGCAGCCATCGGCGGGTAGTACGTCGGCAGTGGTTCGAATCCGGTCGGATCGTCGCCAGCGTCAACCTTCTCGCTCCACAGCTTCTCCAGATCCGGCGAGTAGAGCTGGACCTTGCCGTCGCCCTCCGTGCCACTGAACGGTGGGAACGTGAGTTCTGCTCCAGCGCGTTTGCTGCCATCGGATCCGAGGCCGTGTCCTTCGCGGTAGATGGGGCGGCCCTCATGGAGAACCACGAATCCCTCGCTGACGAGCTCGTCCCAATCGACTCTCTCGTCGGGGTCTGCCGTTGCATTCATCTGTTTGATCGTTGCTTTCGAGAGCTCCTCGACCGAATCCCACAGCCAGTACCGCTCGAGACCGAGTTCGGTTCCGATGTCACGGGCTATCTGGGCTTCTCCGCGGCTCTCACCCACTGGCTCTGTCGCTTTTTGCACGACGCCAACGAACGGGTCACGGCTCTGGGTCACAGACAGGTTGTCCCAACGCTCGAGATAGGACGCTGCGGGAAGGAGCACGTCGGCGTACTTCGTGATCTCTGTCGGGAGGACATCAACGACAGCCACGAAGTCGAGCTTCTTCAACGCTTCGATGGTCTCGTGTTGGGCGGGGAGTGAAGTGATGAGGTTCGTTCCGACAACGACCCATGCCTTGATCTTGCCGTCGAGGGTCGCCTGGCGTATCCCGTTCACGTTGACTCCGACCGCAAACGGGTACCCGGGGTCGCGACGATCCGCAAGCTCCGGGTACTCCGGCAACTCCGGATAGACCTCTTCGAGGCTCGGCATGTGGGCCTTCTGAGGCAGGTAGTACCCCCCACGGGAGCCCCACGAGCCCGTGATTGCAACGAGTATTGCCATGGCACGGGCTCGCTGGGTGTCGTCGCCGTACCAAACGACGTGACGTCCCGGATGCAGCGCCATGTGTGGCCCTGCCTCGCCGATCATGCGGGCTGATGCCTCGATCTCTTCCACGGACAGTCCGGTCTCGGCCGAAGCCCATTCCGGTGTGGTCCGGGCAACGTGCTCGGACAACAGCTCGAACCCGGACGTGAATTCTCGGACGAACGCATGGTCATACAGTCCGTCACGGATCAAGACGTGGGTCCACGCCAGCAGGAGCGCCATGTCGGTTCCCGGCTTGATCTGCAGCCAGATGTCGGCTCGCAGAGCCGCGGTCGACCGTCGAGGATCCACGACGATCAGGTTGCCGCCGTTCATTCCGGCGGTAACGAGTTCCTGCACCTGGAGGTTGTGCATGTTCTCCCCGAGGTGGGAACCGATCAGTACGAGACAGTCTGTGTTCTCGATGTCGACAGGTTCCGGGGACTTCAACGTATGCCCGAAGGTCAGCTTGTAGCCAACCTCGCGAGGGGCTTTGCACTGGTCATAGGCCGGGTGGGCGTGGTGGCCGGTGCCGATCGCTTCGGCCAGATGCTCGAAGTGGGTCTCTGCCGCGCCATGGGTGAGGAACGCAACAGCGCCCGGTCCGTCCTTCTCGATGATCTCGCGTAGACGTTGGCCCATCTCGGAGTTGGCTTCGTCCCAGCTGACATTCCGGAAGGTGGCTTCGCCGCGCTCGCCTGTGCGTATCTGGGGCTTCGTGAGGCGGTCGGTGTCCTCGTAGAATCCGATGCCGCCGACGCCCCTGGGGCAGAGCTTTCCGTTGCTGAGTGGGTGACCCTCGACGGGGCTGATGTGGAGCGGTTGGCCCTCTTCGCCGATCTCGACGTTGATGCCGCACTTCCAGAAGCACACGCCACAGACCGATCGGACGCTGCCCACCGAAGCCGGTGGGAAGAAGCGGGGATGGTCGATGTCAGTGGTGGTGTAAGCCGCTGCCGGTTGGCCGTCAATAAGGACTCCTGCTGCGGCACCTGCGGTCCCGACGAGACCGTAGCGGAGGAACTCACGCCTGGTCGGATCGTTGGCACTCATGTGACTCCTGTCTCAAAAAGAGGGGTGTACCGAGAAGCATATATCCATAGTAAGTGAATTGGCATTCTGAGAGATATTTCCAGCTCCGCAAAAAAAGGCGCGCATCAAGACTGTCGTCCTCCCTTGAGGAGGTGTCGCTTTACCGCGGCGCTCACGTACATCGGCTAACCGATCGCCCACGCGGCGTTCAAACGGTCGTTCCGGTCCCGACGGCCACAACGATCGCGAGAAGCCTCCAGAATCCAGCAGTGGTTCTCTGGGCGAATCCGGCAACTCGGACCGTCGAAAACCACTCTTGGCGAGTCGCCTCGCTGCGCTGTCGGGAGAAGGTAAAGCGACACCCCCTTGAGGGAGGACACGCGAGCGCAGCGAGCGAGGAAGGGGGTGCGAGCCTGCGAGCGTTGCGGGGCACGACATCTACAACCCATCGACAAACGCTGAACGCAAGACGTCTTGCCGTACCGGGTTCGCAGGCTCGCGGTCCCCCCTGAACCTCAATCCGCTGTTTGAGATGCTCCACACATCGTCCTCCCCTGGTGGGAGGACAGGCGAACGCAGTGAGCCAGGAGGGGGATGCAGAAAGCGTCTGGCGTTCAACGCTTGGCGTCGTGGGTTCTGCATCACCCCCCTGACTCGTCGCCGTGCTTCTCGCCCGTCCCCCCATCAAGGGGGGACACATCTACGCATGGGACTGATGCATCACGAGTCTTGCGAAGACCCGGTGTTTGCACAGCAATCAACACGTCGAGCCATCCCAAATCGCAGTTTCAGGCTGATGGTGGGACAATGGCATGCAGACGACCTCGTGGACTAAGGATCAGGTGTCAGGCCACAGTGATCTGGCTGGCAATCGACTCTGCGATGTGAACAGGTCCTGAAGGGGACTGCACGAGCACGGAGCCGTCCGCGCCAGTACCAAGGATCG
>CBETWC010000150.1:0-5186 GCA_965539925.1 uncultured bacterium | reverse complement strand
AACGACCACAGGATGAATCCGACGATGACGCCGACGACAAGGCTGAACGCCCACATCACTCCTATGCCGAGCCAGAACTTGCCCCGATTGATCCGTCCGTTGAAGTCGAACAGAAGGTATTGCCAGTCAACGTCTCCCACAGTGCTTCCTCTCTTTGGCTATCGGTGACCTTACCGGCAGGCGCCCGGTCACATGGGTAACGTTGGCGGACCATGTCAAGCAGCAAGAACGATGCATACGGCACGACTGCCAGGTTCTACGACCGTCTGCTCGAGCCGATGAACGCACCGCTACGAGCCATCGGTTTGAAGATGTATCCGCCAGACCCTTCAATGACCGTGTTGGACGTCGGCTGCGGTACCGGAGCCCACTTGGAGGCCTACGTCGACACCGGGGCAACCTGTCACGGGATCGACATGTCCCAAGCGATGTTGGAACAGGCACACATCCGATTGGGTGATGGTGCCGAGCTCCTCCACGGTGACGCGACACATCTCCCCTACGACGACGACCGCTTCGACCTCGTGTTCACCTCGTTGATCCTGCACGAGATGGATCCGTCCGCTCGCTCGGCCATCCTCGCCGAGATGGCACGTGTTGTGACTCCCGACGGCCGCATCCTGATCATCGACTACAGAACGGGACCGCGGCGCACAAAGGGCCACGTCAGGCGTGTCCTATCGATCGTGGCCGAACGGGTTGCCGGCACAGACCACTACCGAAATTGGAGGAAGTACCTACGCGCAGGCGGTATCCCCGAGATGCTCGAAGGAACCGATCTCCTCATCGAACAAGAGAAGATCGTTTCCGGCGGCAATCTGGCGCTCTGGCTGTTGGAGAAGACATAAGAGCAAAGAACAAAGAACAAAGACGAAAGACAAAAGACAAGAAACAAAGGAGGCGCTGTCCCTCCTTGCTGGTTCCTGTCTTTCGTCTTTTGTCTTTTGTCTTATGTCTTATGTCTCTTGTCCGCTGAGCGAGGCTCCAAGCCTGTGGCTCTCGCGTTCGCGCAGGGCGACGCGGACCTGGAGTTGTTCCAGCTTCTGGGCAACGAACTTCTCGCCGCTCGGGACCTCGTGGGTCTCGAACCACTGCATGATCGACGCTGCTACATCTGGCTCCGAGCGGTACTGGAGCAGATCGAGCATGCGTCGACCGGTGAGCACCGGGATCGTCTCGAGGAGGGCATCCCAATTCTCCTCGACCCTGCTCCAGACGTGGGCCCCCGTGTCACGGTTTCCGATGAGCAGAGCAAGCACCCAGAAGCTGTCCTGGGACCGCACGTCCCCGTCGAGGATCAGCTGGATCATCTTGTCTGCCGCGGCCGTGTCAGGGACCTGTGTGGCAGCTCGAAGGTACTTGATCTTCACCTGCGGACTCGCTGCACTGTTCGAAGCCTCAATGAAGGCGTCGAAGTCCTCAACGGATCCATTCGCTGCAGAGATGTAGAGGGCTGCTTCGGCAACCTCTGCGTCTTTGTCTGCGGTTGACGCATGCACTTGCCTGGCAGTCTCGATGGTCTCGCGGTCCTTGCCCAGATTCCCGAGGCTTCTGAGCAACAGTCCACGCAATGCACGGGTCCGCTCAGATTCACCCTCAGAGACGTCCCAGCCGAGTTCGTCGACCTTGTCAGCGAGTAGACCTGTGACGAACGATTGCATTGCATCTCTGTCATCTGAGGAGACGACACGGTCGAGTTCCCCAAGACCGGTCAAGGCGATCGACCACACATCGATCTCATCCTCATCTGTGAGCGTCGAAACGAGCGACAGGAAGTCTGACCCCATGACATCGCCTGCGAGCACATTCGCCAGGGCATCAGAGATCACTGCGTACCGTTCGATCGGATCCGCATCACCCATGCCGTCGATCACGGCGTCGAGGAGTTCCCCGTCGTAGTCGACACGGTAGAAGCCCTCACCGCCAGCGTTGGCGATGAAGCCGTCTCCAGCATCGATCGTTGTGGGTTCGGCACCGAGAACAACCTTGCCCTCACCTGCATCTGACCGGTAGAGAACGGGGATCTGCCAGGTCTTGTCGCCCTGACCGAGGAACCGGAAGTGCTCTTGGGACAGCCGATAGCCGTCGTCCTCCCTCGACACGGTCACGCGGGGGTAACCGCCCTGGAGGATCCATGTATCCATGATCTCGGCAACCGGTTCTCCGGATTCTGCCTCGAGTGCAGCCCACAGGTCATTGGTCTCGGTGTTCGAGTACGCGTGTGTCTTGAGATAGCGAGTCACACCGGCCCGGAACGCCTCTTCCCCCAGATACTGCTCAAGCATCCGGAGAACGGATGAACCCTTCTGGTATGTGAGCACATCGAACATCGCGTTCGCTTCATCGGGCGACACGACCTCGAACTCGATGGCCCGCGTCGCTTCAAGGGCGTCCGTCTCCTGGCTGATGTTGCGGAACTGGGCGAATGCGAGCCATCGCTTCCACTGTGGTCGGTACGCGTCCACACACTTCATCTCCGCGAACGTGGCAAACGCCTCATTCAGCCAGATTCCGTTCCACCACTTCATCGTGACGAGATCACCAAACCACATGTGTGCGATCTCGTGGGCGATCACATCGGCAACACGTTGCGCCTCGGCCTGTGTTGCCTTCTCAATGTCGAGCAGGAGGGCCGTTTCGCGGTAGGTGATGCATCCGAGATTCTCCATCGCTCCGAATGAGAAGTCAGGGATGGCGATCATGTCGAGTTTGTCACCCGGGTAAGGGATGTCGTAGTAGCTCGAGAAGTAGCGCAGCGAGTGCGCTCCCATGTCGAGGGCGAACGGGGTGAGGTTCATGTTCCCCGGGGGGGCGATGATCCTCAGTGGCGTGCCGTCCACATCGACGGCTTCTGTGGCCTCGAGTTCACCAACGATGAAGGCGACGAGGTAGGTGGACATCTTCATCGTCTTGGCGAAATCGACCTTCACCTTGCCGTCGCCTTCGGGCGTGCGGTCTACCTCAGCGGCATTCGAGACCGCCATGAGTCCTTCATCGATAACGAGGCTGACCGTGTACGTGGCCTTGAATTCAGGCTGGTCCCAGCAAGGGAACGCACGACGGGCATCAGTCGCTTCGAATTGCGTTGTGGCGATGACCTTCTCTTCGCCGTCCTCTGTCTTGTAGACGGAGCGGTAGAAGCCACGCAGGTCGTCGTTCAGGATCCCCTTGAACCGGATGACAATGCGCGCCGGTCCTACAGGGAGTTCCTCATCAACGGTGAGGGTTGCGCGCTCAGCATCCTCATCGAGTGAGATCGAGGCCAGTTGCTCGGAGTCGCCGATGGAGATACTTGCGCGTTCGATTTCGAGATCGATGGCGTTGAGGACCACCTGCGTCGTCTGCTCGGTGATTTCGACATCGATCCCCACGGTTCCACGAAAGAAGGAATTCGCCAGGTCAGGCTCGATCTTGATGTCGTAGTGACTCGGTACAACAGTGCGAGGCAGGCGGTAGTCAGCGGCAGACGACAAAGGATCCTCCGGAAGTAGTGGGATACCCTGCAGGGTAGTGAGGGCAGGTGTCAGGTGTCAGGCGCGGAGCGTTCGGCGTTCGGCGTTCGGCGTTCGGCGTCAGGCGTTCGGCGTCAGGCGTTTGGCATTTGGCGCTGGGGACTTTCCAGTTGACCGCGGATCACGCTGGTGACCACGATCACGATGAACAGGGCGAGGGTGACGGCGTTGAGCATGGCGCCCCACCGGCGCAGATCCCACGCCCCGGCGAGGTCGCCAACGACGCGGAGGGCAACAGTGGCCTGGAGCAGGAGCAACGGAGCCCACAACGCCTTCGTGAAGGGGAAGGGAAGGCCAGCGAGGGCGGGAATCACAATCGGAGCGTGCGCCATGATCATGGACATCACGAATCCGAGGAAGAGCGTGTGGATGGCTGCATCGTACGCGAACGACGAGGGGTTCAGACCCGACACGATCCACAGAAGGCCAGACACCGCGAGCCAGCCGTACCCGATCAAGAGTCCTGAGGCCATGAATTTCGTAATCCCCTGCATCCGGATCGTGCGACGCGCAATGTCATAACGGATGAGCCAAGCTGCGATGAGGAGATTGCCGAGTCCGGCGATGCGGGCACCGAGCTCAGGGGAGAACCAGGCGAGTGCAGAACCAAACAGCGCCACAACGATCGCTCCACCGAGCAGGATCTTGGATTCCCTCGTTGTCGCGATGAGCCGGGCAAGCTCCAATCGCTCACCCGCGATGGTCATGACGAGGAATGCAGCAAGCCATGGAACGAGTGCTGGCACCGTGCTACCTGCAATCCAGGACACGGCGGCGAGAACCCATGAGACAGCGCCGAGTCCCATGATGATGATGTGCGCCTCTGGCTGCATGCGATACGCAGCACCGAAGAGAAAGACGAGAACCACTCCGCCAACAAGCAGCAGGAAGCCCGCAAGATCTGAAGGGCCCCCGACGAGCATGACAACTGCGGCGCCTGCCGACGCGAGAGGCGTGATCCACCCCCATGCCCGGTCCATGGCTACAGCGCGTTCCATACCGATCACGGTGCCGAGGAATCCAAGGACGAGGATCGGGCCGTGTGTGCCGGGTGCCGGTGGGGCACCAAGGATCCAGCCGATCCTGGTGAGGCCCATCCACACGCCAAGCACGAGAGAAGCGACTGCGACGGCAGCGGCGATGGCGCGAATCGGCTTGGGTACGGTCACGGGCCGAGGATATCGGAGCGAACGTCCGTGTCTGCGTCCGGCAACGACGGCAGCCAGATACCCTCTGGGCCGTGAACAACGAACAGCCGACAGACGAGCGCGAGGTCGCCGCGTGGGATGCGCTCGCTCAGGTGATCGATCCTGAGCTCGGCTTGCCCATCACCGATCTTGGCCTGATCTACAGAGTCGAGGTTGGCGGCGAAACGGTCCAGGTCGACATGACCACGACGACACCGATCTGTCCGCTGGGTACCTATCTGACCCAGACTGCAGTATCGAAGCTCCAGGAGATTCCGGGCATCGAACACGCCATCGTCAACACGGTTCACGAACCCCCATGGAAGCCAGAGATGATGTCCGACCGCGCCAGAGAGATGCTCGGTATCCGGTAGGCGGGTCGTGCTACGTCATCCATACTACGAAGAGGCGCTGATAGGGGAATCTGCCCTTCTTTGCGTCCTCCCCTTGCGGGAGGACAGGCGAGCTTGCGAGCCAGAAGGGGGAT
>CBETWC010000149.1:0-5216 GCA_965539925.1 uncultured bacterium | reverse complement strand
GGCAGCGACCTCTGACTCCTCAAGAGCCCAATTCTTGTCCATGCTGACGTCACCGGCTGTGACCTGGGCACGACACGAGGCACATGCGCCGCTCCGGCACGAGAACGGTGCTTCGGGTCGGACCGCAAGCACGTGATCGAGGATCGGCGCCCCGAGAGGATCCACAACCAGCTCGGATGTGCGCCCTCCGATCGTCACCTTGACAGTTGAACCGGAGACATCATCTGTAGCAACCTCAGGTGCAGCTTCTCCCCCGGCATAGAAGAGCTCATCGTGCACATTGTCCGGGGGCACGCCCCCGCGGGCGAGCACACTATGTGCAGCCTCGACGACACCCGCAGGGCCGCAGAGATACCAGTCCGTTGCCGTCGCCGCGTCCACAACGGTCGTGAGCAGTTGGACGAGCTTCTCCTCATCGAGCCGTCCTTCAAAGACCGGAATCGCGTTGGATTCCCTGCTGAGGATGTTGAAGAGTACGAACCGCCCGGGATGGCTGTTCTTGAGGCGATCCAGGTCATCAAGGAACATGACCGACTGGCCGTCCTTGTTCCCAAATACGAGAGTGAAGCGACTGTCCGGCTCATCAGCGAGCACCGCCTCGATCATCGACAACACCGGCGTGATGCCGCTGCCTGCGACGATCGCGATGTAGTGCTTCTTGTTCTCGCGACTTGTCGTGATAGCGAAGTCGCCCGTCGGCGGCGTGACCTCGATGACATCGCCCGGAGCAAGCTCTGTGTTTGCGTATGTTGAGAACACTCCCCCCGGGAGATGCTTGATCCCCACCTGGAGCACACCGGAGCCAGGCCTCGAACAGATCGAATAGCTCCGCCGCACGGTCTCACCATTGATCGTTGCCCTGACGATGACGTGTTGGCCGGGGACGTGCTCGTACTTCGATGCCAGATCGGCGGGGACATCGAAAGTCACGCGGACGGACTCATCAGTGATCGCTTCGACGGACGCGACGGAGAGCTTGTGGAATTCTGCTGCTGTCATCTAGTGCTCCGTCCACAAACGTTCGGGGTGTCGATGTCGAGTCAGGGGCGCTGCTCGCAAGGCCGCAGGACGAAGGCGCATTCGTGAATGCGTCGAGGACGAGAACGCCGCGAGCGGCGTTCCTGGCCGGCAGAACAGCGCAAAGGTTTGTGGTCGGAGCACTATATCGCCTTGAAGTAGTCGAATGGCTCCCCACACTGCGTGCAAACCATGATGGATTTGCACGCCGTGGAACCAAATTCTGAGACGGTTCTCACCTTGTCCGAGGAACAGAGTGGGCACAACACCTCAGGCACGATGGCGACCACGGAGTCGGGTGGTGCGATGAGGTTCTCCGCGAGTTTGCGCTTTGCCTCCTCCGACATCCACTCCGTCGTCCAAGCCGGCGCGTACGTTGTCTCCACAGTCACGTCCTGGAAGCCCCGCCCGGCAAGGACGGAACAGATGTCCTCCCGGATCGTATCCATTGCAGGACAACCCGAGTAGGTCGGTGTGATCGTGACGGTCACGGCTCCCATGTCAGAGACCACGACATCTCGCAGGATCGCGATGTCCGCGATCGAGAGGAACGGAAGATCAGGGTCGACGACAAGCTCGAGCAGGTCTCGAACATGGTCGACCCTCGAGGTCTCCGTTATCACCATGACAGTCCTGGCATTGAGCGTGGGAGCCACTGCATCTCAGCCAGCATCGGGCCAAGGTACTCCGTGTGCATCCCGGTTCGCCCACCCGAGGTCTGGAAGGTGTCCTCAGGCCGTGTCAGCGTTGCCTCTTCGAGAACCGCATCAACGGTCGACTCCCACGCATCCTTGAGTGTGGACGGATCGATCCCGACGCCAGTGGTGGTCATCTCACGATCGAGATCATCCGATTCGAACATCTCTGCGGTGAACCTCCACAGCCGATCGATCGATGCTTGGATCCGCTCGTGGCTCTCATCGGTGCCGTCCCCGAGACGGGTGATCCACATCGATGAGTGTCTGAGGTGATACCTGGCCTCCTTCGCTGCGCGCTGCGCTATCCCTGCGATCGTCTCATCTGTTGACGCGGACAGCGCCTCCCAGAAGGGGAGCTGATAGGCATCGAAGAGGAACTGGCGAGCCATCAGGTCCCCGAATCCGTCGTGGCGTTGCTCGACCAGCAGCAGATTCGTGTATTCACGCTCGGATCGAAGCATCACCAGATCGTCCCCTGAACGACCACCTCCCTCGATCTGGGCGGCGTAGGTGAACATGTGGTCTGCAACGCCGATGTGATCCAGGGCAAGGTTGCCGATCGCAAGGTCCTCCTCGAGCTCGGGAGCCCGTGAGATGTACTCCGCCAGACGTTGACCCAGCACAACATTGTCGTCGGCATGTCTGACGACGTACGTGGCAAGGGCGTTCGCTGTCGTGACCGAGTTCACAGCTGGCCTACCTCATCGGGAATGTCGTAGAAGGTCGGATGCCTGTAGGGCTTGTTCTCGAACGGCTCGAACATCGCCTCGGCGTCATCTGACGCGACGATCTCGGTCGATCGCACAACCCAGACGCTCACGCCCTCAGCCCGACGGGTGTATCCATCACGCGCGTTCTGGATGGCGGTCTCGGAATCCGGCGCGTGCACCGACCCGACGTGTGTATGGCTCAGGCCCCTCTTGGCCCGTACGAACACCTCCCACAGCGGGAATCCGTGATCTGTTCCTCCACCGAACTGGATGTCCTGTGGCTTGTCGCCTGGGGCAACCGGTACCTCGTAGCTCATGTGAATCCTCCTCAGGCGCTCTTGTCGAGTTTCTTTGCGTGCTTGGCTGCATAGGCGGTCGCGGCGTCCCTCACCCACTTGCCTTCTTCCCAAGCCTTGACCTTGTGCGTGATCCGCTCCCGGTTGAGACGACCGTTGCCCTTGATCGTTGCCCAGAATTCGTCCCAATCGATCTTGCCGATGCTCCAATGGCCCGACTCCTCGTCGAACGAGAGTTGCGGATCGGGGATCGTGATGCCGAGGTAGTGCGCCTGGGGCACCGTCTGGTCGATGAACATCTGTCGCAGCTCGTCGTTGGTCTTGCGCTTGATCTTCCAAGCCATCGACTCAGCGGTGTGGGCCGACTCGGAGTCGTGTGGCCCGAACATCATGAGTGCGGGCCACCACCAACGATCGAGGGCATCCTGGCACATCGCCTTCTGCTCATCTGAGCCTTCGGCAAGAGCCATCATGATGCTGTACCCCTGGCGTGCGTGGAAGCTCTCCTCTTTGCAGATCTTCACCATTGCACGGGAGTACGGCCCGTAGGACGTTCCCTGCAGGACGATCTGGTTGACGATCGCCGCTCCATCGACGAGCCACCCGATCGCGCCCATGTCCGCCCAGCTGAGTGTCGGGTAGTTGAAGATCGATGAGTACTTCTGTTTGCCCGTGTGCAACAGTTCTTGGAGTTCGTGCCTCGACACACCCAGTGTCTCGGTGGCGGAGTAGAGGTAGAGGCCATGCCCGGCTTCGTCCTGCACCTTGGCGATGAGGATCGCCTTACGGATCAGCGATGGTGCCCGGGCGATCCAGTTGGCCTCGGGCTGCATACCGATGACCTCTGAATGGGCATGCTGTGCCATCTGGCGGATCACCGTCCTGCGGTAGGCATCCGGCATCCAGTCCCTTGGTTCAACCTTCTCGTCTGCTTCGATGATCGCATCGAAGATCTCCTGTCCTGTGCGCGCGTCCACGGGGTTCCTTCCTCAGATCCGGGCTGTTGGGATGCCGACTTTAACAAACGAACGTTCGTTAGGGGACGTGTCTCGCGCAACAGATTGTCCTCCCTTCAGGGAGAACGGGACAGCGACAAACTCGATGTTCAGGAGGGGGTGCGAGCCTGCGAGCGTCACGCGCCACGACCTCGTGACGGTTCTTGAAGAGGAGAATCCTGTGCGTCTCGGCACACGGCATGGTCGTGCCGTACCGGGCTCGCAGGCTCGCACCCCCTCCTCGCTCGCTGCGCTCGCGTGTCCTCCCTGAAGGGAGGACAAAAAAAGGAGGGCCAATCCCTTCCGGTTCTTACCTGACGCCTGACGCCTGACGCCGCTTAACTCTGCCCCACCAGGAGTTGGTGCAGGCGTCGTGTGGCGATCATGGCGCTGGAGATGCTTTCGACACCGTCGCGGGTCAGCCAGCCGTACCAGCGGTCGAGGCGCGGTTTGAGTCTTTCGTGGGAGACAACGAACTCCTCAATGGAGCCGTCTGTCTCTTCGAGGATCCTCGCAACAACGTCGCGTCGGAGACCTAGCAAATCCTCCCTAACTGCTTCGATCGCGAGGCGGTCGAAAGCTGTGGTACCAGGGAGGCGTCTGACCTGGCGTTCGAGCCAGCCGATTCTGAACCGGTGGCTGACATCCGAGTACAGGGCCGCAACATCGAGAACATCACGGTTGAACCGATGCGCGATGTCCACGATATCCGGGCCACGCCGCAGGGCCCTTTGGTAGGCATGCCTCACGGCCGGCTCGGTTGGCACACCTGCTGCCTCCAACTCGGCAACGACTGCCTCATAGGGTTCTCTCCACACATCGGAGGGCATCGTCGGGAAACCATCGGACAACGCTGCGAAGTCATCAACTGCACCGTTGATCTCCTCATCGATGGAGCGCCCGTTCGGACGGATGAGATACCACCGAGCAACGTGGAACACGAGATCGTCGACGTCCTGCATCATTCGATTCGAAACCGCGGGGTCAACATGCCCAGCAAGGGCCTCAACGTCCAGCCAGCGCTTCTCAGCATCTGTCACTGCTCGTGCAACCCGGTACGCACGGATGATCGTTGCTGCAGACGCACCTGTGATCGTCCGCATGCGTGAGTAGAAGGTGCTCCCCTGCGTGTTGATCATCTGGTTCGCAACGATCGTCGAGATGAGCTCACGACGTAGCGGATGCACCTTGATCTCGTCACCGAATCGCTCAGCGATCGCAGCAGGGAAATAGCCGAGCAGATCGGATTCGAAGTGCGGATCGTCCGGCAGATTCGACTGCAGGATGCGGTCCGTGAGGCTTCGCTTCGCATATGCGAGCAGCACGGCGATCTCGGGACTCGACATCGACTTGCCTTCGCGGGAGCGCTGGGCCAACTCCTCGTTGTTCGGCAGGAACTCAAGTTCCCTGTCGAGGAGACCTTCGCGCTCGAGCCTGTCCATGAGATCCATGTAGCCCTCGATCCTGCGATGCGAGGACAACGATTCTTGGGAGATGATC
>CBETWC010000148.1:0-5251 GCA_965539925.1 uncultured bacterium | reverse complement strand
GACCGCGAGAAGCGCGACAAACGCTGTGTCTACATCACCCGTGAGCGTCTCCAAGCGTTCGTTGACTCATTCGGCCTGGAGTAGCCCCCGGAGAGCGTGGAGCACTAGCAAATCGTTGCGACGGGTACACTCCGCATCAGAAAGGACTAAACGATGCTTGCATTTCTTCAGAACATCCGCGGTCCCGAGCTGCTCATCATCCTTGTAGTGGTGTTGCTTCTCTTCGGGGCGGCGAAACTTCCGCAACTTGCCCGTTCTCTTGGAGCTTCCGCCAAGGAGTTCAAGAAGGGCATCGAAGAGGGTGTTGACGAGGACGAGGCCGACGCCGAGGACTCCTCCGTCTAGCAACCCGGAACTCACATCGCGTTCTTGGCGTTATACCGAACGAGATGGGGACTATGGCCGATAATCCAACCCTGACATGGGAAGATGTTGCGCACCGATACGGGCGCAAGATCTATACGTTCGCGTATCGTCTCACGGGCAACCCGGATGATGCAGCCGATCTCGTGCAGGAAGTGCTTCTGAAGGTTCGCAAGGGGCTGTCGTCCTACACGCCCGGGTCCTTCGAAGGGTGGCTCTGGCGCATAACCAGGAACACGTTCCTCGATGGAGTTCGCAAGAAGCAGAGGCGCCCGACGTCTCCTCTGCCCGAGGGCGACCACATTGCCCTCGGAGCATCACCCTCTCCCGACGAAGTTCTTGCCTCCGTACGTCTCTCGGACGACGTGCAGTCTGCGCTCCTCAAACTCCCCTATGACTTCCGAGAGGCCGTCGTCCTGTGCGACGTTGTCGGCCTCACCTACGAAGAGATCGCCGAAGCCGCTGATGTGCCCGTAGGCACCGTGCGCTCGAGGATCCACAGAGGCCGTTCCATGTTGAGAGGACTGCTGACATGGCCAGTGTGACACCAGTGAGCGGGCACCTTTCGATGCTGCTGTCGTGCTACCTCGATGGTGCCCTCACACCATCAGAGCTCGACGAGGTTGTTGCAGCGCTCGAAGCCGATGAGACCGCAATTGCAGAGTTCCGACGCCTGCAGGCCGCCCGGAGGACCATGCGGATGCTCCCCATGCTCGATGTGCCTTTGCATCTGCTACCCGGAGAGCACCTCGGAGAGCAGCTCTCCGCCTATCTCGACGGTGAGCTCATCACCCAGGAGATGCCCACTGTCACGGCACATCTCGACACCTGTATGGAGTGCCGTCGCGAATTGGCCGAGCTGGATAGAAGCCGTACGGCTGTGAGGGCGCTCCCCGGTGTGGAGCCGCCCGAGTTCCTTGAGGTGCGTCGCGGCGCAAAGGAGGATCACAAACGTGGCTTGAGGACCGCCGTCGCTGTCGCCTCGGGTGTCGCGGCCGTCACTCTTGCCTTCACTCTCGGGCCATTGTCGAGCGAACCCGAGCCCACGGCCATCAGTATCAGTGACCTCCAATCACGCCACACAGCCGTCGCCTCCGTGCCTTCGACCGGTACCGGCGTCCAGGTCTTGAGCACACCATGACACCAGCTCGTCGACTCCTGCTCGTTGGTATGTCAGCCCTGCTGTTGATGGCCGTGCCCGCCGCTGGTGCTGTCGCTGCTGAACTCGATGAGCTGCTCTACGAGGCACGCAGCTCGACCTACACGGCGTCTCGGCTCGTTGTGTCCGTGTGGGGAGACCAGACCCAGATCAGTCGTGAGTTCGTTGAGCATGCAGACGGCATGGAGATGGTCCGTCGAGACACCGACTGGTCGATGGCTGGCAACGGCAAGGCGGCGTCGATGGGTGAGGAGCCAACAGGATTCACATTCCTGACGAACCAGAGTGGCATCTCGGCAAGTCGCTACACCATGACTCGGTACGACAAGGCCACCCACATGTCGCGGCCCTGCCAGATCGTTGAGGTGACGGAAGGCGACATCCTGCGAGCAGTCCTCGTTGTGGACGATCGCTCCGGTGCGCTGCTTATCCAGGAGTTGTACGACGAGAACGGTGATCTCTATCGACGGACCACTCTGTCGGACTTCAGGGCATATCGGACCTATGAGGCACCGATGGACGGCGCCGACGTGCCAATGGAAGTCGTGATGCCCGAGGACGCAGTTCTCCTGCCAGAATCCATTGCGGGATACCAGATGGTTGACGCATTCAGCGCTCCAGCCGGGTCCGAGCAGGGCTTCTACACAGACGGCTTGTTCCGGTTCTCACTGTTCGCCCTCAACGGCAACACCGTCGTGACCGGGTTCGAGGACCCGATGACGTTTGTCACCGAGTCCGGGATCTACGAGATGGTGCCGACAGCACGTGCCGTGCGCCTCCACTGGCAGGACGGCGCGAACCACTTTGTCCTCGTCGGCGATCTCCCGCCAGACCACCTGGCTGAGGTCCTCTCCGAACTCCCCGACCCCGCAGGCCAAGGCATGTGGTCCCGATTCTGGCAGAGCCTATTTGGCTAGTTCGCTCCGCTCACAGACCGCTCGGCTTCGCCTCGCTGCAAGAGTCAAAACCGGTCGCTGTGCTCCCTGTAAGAGTCAAGATTCTGGACTCTTGACTCTTGACTCTTGACTCTTGATTCTCAACTCTTTGCTCGGAGCTCGCGACGGGCGAGCACCATCTTGTGGACCTCGTCGGGGCCGTCGGCGAGTTGGAGGGTTCTCATGTTGGCCCACATCCCCGCCAGCGGTGTGTCGTTGCTCACGCCCATACCGCCGTGAACCTGGATGGCTCTGTCGATGACCCACAGCGCTGTGCGAGGGGCAACGACCTTGATTGCGGAGATCTCCTGGCGAGCGGCTCGGTTGCCCTGAGTATCGATGAGCCAGGCGGCGCGCAGGACGAGGAGGCGTGCTTGATCGATCCGCATCCTGGATTCGGCGATCCAATCCTGGACCACTCCCTTGTCAGCGATCGCTGACCCAAATGCGGTTCGCGACTTGGCACGATCGATCATCATCGACAGTGCCCGTTCTGCCTGTCCAATGGCACGCATCGTGTGGTGGACGCGTCCCGGGCCGAGTCGGGCCTGGGCGATCATGTAGCCCTGCCCCTCTCCTGCGATCATGTTCGACACGGGGACACGGACATCGTGATACGCGACTTCGGCATGGCCGCCTCTGTGGTAGTAGCCGTACACCGGCACATCCCTCACGACCTCGACGCCATCGGCGTCCATGGGGACGAGGATCATCGAGTAGCGGTTCTTCGGCGGCGCATCCGGATCGGTCACACCCATGAAGATCGAGACCTTCGAGTCCTTTGAAGCGGCGCCTGTCGACCACCACTTCCGACCCGAGATGATGTAGTCGTCTCCGTCGCGAGTAGCTCTCGCCTCGAGGTTCCTTGGGTCAGATGATGCAACGGCTGGTTCGGTCATGCCGAAGTTCGAGCGGATCTCACCCTCGAGCAGCGGCACGAGCCAACGCTCCTTCTGCTCGGGTGTGCCGAAGTCGTGGAGCACCTCCATGTTTCCCGTGTCGGGGGCTGAGCAGTTGGTCGCCTCGGGGGCGATGTCAATGACGTGGCCCATGATCTCGGCAAGGGGCGCGTAGTCCGTGTTTGAAAGCCCTGCCCCGTATTCGTCATCGGGGAGGAAGAGATTCCAGAGGCCTTGCTCCTTGGCGATCCGCTTCAGACCTTCCATCTCAGGCGGTGCCTCAACGGGATCCTCGGTACCAGCACGACGCCGTTCATGTATCGCCGCCTCAGCCGGAGAGATGCGCTCATCCATGAAGGCGAGCAGCTGTTCCTGATACTCGAGAGAGCGAGGGGAGTGTGTGAAGTCCATGGGGACGACAGTAGCCACTTGCCAGCCATCAGGTTTCAGGTTTCAGGTATCAGGTATCAGGAAGAGAGAAACGCGTTCCGACCTGACGCCTGACGCCTGACAGCTAGATGATTAGTTCCAAGGGGTCGCGCGGTGCGCGCGATATCCACCACCGGACGCGCGAGGGCGTCCATGATCAGCGGTGAAATTACCGTCTAGATCCCGGAGGACCCGACGTGAACGCTGACCTGGACACCCTGGCGACCGCACTCTACGTCACAATCGACGACGACTTGACTATCCATCCCGAATGGGCCCCGGAACGACCCGTAATCGGGATCGCCCCGAAACTGTCTGACGCTGAGCTGTTGACCCTTGCTGTTCTCCAAGCCTTGCTGGGTTACACGTCAGAAGCCCGGTTCATCCGTTACGCCAAGGCCCACCTCACCGGCCTGTTCCCGTACATCCCGAAGCGTCCCGGCTACAACAAGCGCCTACGGGCTGCCACCGACATGATGCGTCACGTCACCGCAGCGCTTCAACGACGCTGTATCAGCTACACCGACGATGTGTGGCTGGTGGACTCCACACCCGTCGAGTGCGGCCGTTCCCGCGAGACCGCGAAGCGTTCCGACCTGGCCGGTTGGGCTACCTACGGGTACTGCGCATCACACTCAAGGTACTTCTGGGGACTCCGCCTCCACATCATCGCCACACCGTCCGGCCTCCCCGTCGCGTTCGCCCTCACCGGTGCCAAACACGACGAGCGAGAAGTCTGTGCCGACATGATCGCTGTTGACCCCAACCTGACCCGACCCGGCCAGACGCTCATAGCGGACAAGGGCTACCGCTCCGGAGTCTTTGAACAGTGCCTCGCGAACGCAGGGATCACCCTCATCCGGCCTGCCATGAAGAGTGAGAAACCCCGCCCCCTGCAACGCTTCCTACGCCCATTCCGCCAGATCATCGAATCCGTCAACCAGACCCTCAAAGCCCAACTCGATCTCGAACGACACGGCGGCAGGAAACCCCAGGGCGTCGCCGCCCGCATCTGCCAACGCCTCCTCGCCCTCACCGCTGCGATCTGGCACAACGAAACCACCAACCAACCCGGACCCGCCCGCAGCCTCATCGCCTACGACCACTAACCCCTTGGAACTAATCATCTAGGGCAGTGAAGATGAGCCCTGAATCGTCCGGATACGTCGCGAGATGTTGAGCAATCTCCTCAACGAGGAAGCCCGGTACCGACACAGTGCGGCGGGACGCCTCGGACTTCGGGGCCTTGAAGATGAATTCGCCGCCCACTTCCGAGAGGTTCTTCTCGACTCGCACCGTCTTGCGCAAGGCATCGAACCGATCAGTACGCAGGGCGCACAACTCGCCGAAGCGGAGACCTGAGTACGCGGCGGTTAGAACCATCGCTCGGTAGCGCGGGTTGACCTCCTTCGCGAGGAGCTTGATCTCTTCGGATTCGAGGATCCGCATATCCGGCTTCTCAAGCC
>CBETWC010000147.1:0-5334 GCA_965539925.1 uncultured bacterium | reverse complement strand
TCGAAACGCTCGTCTACTCGAATTGGTGCGGTGTCCTCCACGGCGGAGAGACTAGGAGAATATGCGGGCCGAGGTTGTGGAGATCGACAGCCACGCTGCCCACGTCAATCCAAAGGCGAACAGGGCTGTCATTCCGACCTCGGCGATCTGGCGGAACCGTGAAACGCCTGGCGCGCGAGCGTGCGAAGCGACCTCTGATGCGATCACAGCAAAACCACCGACGCCAACGAGCGCGGTCGCCCCGGCCATCCAAAGATCTGCGCCGTTCAGGATGGGCGTGCCGACCAGTCGGTCCACCATCGCAGCGAGAAACACACCGGCCAGATACAGGTTCGTGAAACCGAAGAAGCGCATCGCCCTGTCCCGATTCGACTTGAGCCGGATCGCTGCGACCACGAGCCAGATGCCGAGGACGACCGCAGCCGTACCGTAGATCCACCCGAGTTGCGCCACCGGAACGAGCATGAGACTCACGCCAACCGTGACGACCGAATACCACGCGATCTCACGGAACGTGACTTCATCGCCTGCAACGACGGAGAGCATCGGGATCTGTGCCCTTCGGTAGTCCTTCTCGTACTTGATGGACAGGGCCCAGAAGTGTGGTGGCGTCCAGTAGAAGATGATGGCGAACATGATCCAGGGCGCCACGGCCAGATCTCCCGTCACGGCAGCCCAACCGATCAGAGCGGGAACAGCACCGGCCGCACCACCGATCACGATGTTCTGTGTCGTGGACCTCTTCAGGAGCATCGTGTACACGAACACATAGAACGAAAAGGCGACGAGCGAGAGCACCCCAGCGAGCAGCGTCGAACCGACCGAGAGAACGACGAATCCCGCGATGCCAAGCATGATCCCGAACACGGTCGCCGCCCTGACCGACACACGGTCCGTGGGCAACGGACGACCTGCTGTTCGGTTCATGATCCGATCGATATCTCTGTCGTACACCTGGTTGATGACGTTTGCGCCGCCAGCGGCCAGCGTTCCGCCCACGAGAACGAAGAACACCAGGCTCCAACCGGGCCAGCCTCTCGCGGCCACGACCATGGCAGGCACAGTCGTGATGAGGAGCAACTCAATGATCCGTGGCTTCGTTAGCTCGACGTAGGCCTTGATCTTGGAGCCTTGGTCCTGTTTCGGCATCGGCGTATCAGTCATGCATTCACCGAACTGCGCTCGCGAATGGGAATTGGGTCCCCCAGCCAGGACACGCCGAAGAACACGAAGGCCAGCCACAGGAAGTCAGCAACCATGAGATGCAGGACCTGGATGGAGAGAGGGGTCAGGAAGAGGATGTTCGCGATGCCGATGAAGAACTGCGACAGCACGACGATGCTGACCGTGCCAGCAATGCGCTTGGTCCGCTGAGATCCGCGTCTCGCGGTATCTGCTGCAATCCACCCGACGAGGAGGCCTCCGACAACAGCGACGATCGGATGGACGATGCGGAGGCGGAGCAGCATCGGTGCGGTTGGGCCGAACTCGTCTGCGATGCCTTCTGCAACAGAGTTGGCAGGGAAGATCGTGTCTGCGAGCGCGTTGAGCGCCCCGGTGCCTCCGAGCACCAGAAGCACGATCCCACCGACCCAGAGCCACCGGATGGATCTGCTCTTGCCCTCGGTGGCGGGGTGTGGGAACCCGGATCCCCACCAAGCCGTCACTGCCAGCGAGCCAAGCAGCAGGAAGGTGTTGACGAGATGCAGAGGTACCACGACCATGCGAGCAGCGGAGATGTCGTCGTCGACCCAGCCGAAGATGACAAGCGATGCGCCAAGGAGCGCCTCGACGACGATGAAGATGCCGCTGATTGTTGCCGCCTTCCGCACGAGATGGCGCTTCGGCCATGCCCACATGGCGAGAAAGAACACCGTGGCCACCCCGATGCCTGCAAGGAACGACGATGCCCGGTGCGAGAACTCGATGAGGGTCTCGACCGTCGGGTTCGACGGGATGAACTGCTGACCACACTTCGGCCAACTCTCGCCACACCCATCGCCTGATCCTGTTGCTCGCACAATCGTGCCCCACAGGATCACGAGCACATTGAACGCGAGCGTCGCCCACGCGACATAAGGAAAGACGCGTCTGGCGCGCAGGGACTCGGCCATGCTCGCATGGTACGAGAGAGCAGAGGACAAAGAGCAGAGGGAAGGATTCCCTCTACCTTCTACCTTCTACCTTCTACTACCTTCTGCATATGAAAAAGCTCATTCTCATCGGAGTCGTCGCTGCGATCGCTGCTGTGCTCTACAAGGTGCTCACGACAGAGATCCCCATCAACGAGTAGACGCATGCTCCACGTCCGCAGGTTCGGAGCAGGTCCCCAGGTCACAGCCCTCCACGGCTTCTCCCTGACCGGCGAACAGTTCGCACCCGCGACCGGTCTCCTCGATCACACGATCATCGCTCCGGACCTACCCGGACATGGATCAAGTCGCGCTCAGCCCACTGATCTGGACAGTGTCCTGGCTTCCGTCGAAACACTGCTGGGACCACCGGGTACAGCCACGCCGTTGATCGGGTACAGCCAAGGTGCAAGATTGGCACTCCTGACAGCGGTTGAGGATCCCACCGAGATCTCTGCACTGGTGCTGATTTCGGGGAGTGCAGGCATACGCGATGTCGACGCCAGGCGTGCTCGCATCGAACAGGACCACAACCTTGCGGACCGCATCACGACGATTGGCGTAGAGGCATTCATCGATTCGTGGACAACAGCAGGGACCACGTCCCTCGACCATCTGAGCACCGAATACCGTTCGTGGGACCGCTCGATCCGTTCCGAGAACACCTCGACAGGACTCGCTGCAGCGCTTCGCGGATACGGACAGGGAGCTCAGCCCAGCGTGTGGGACGAGCTTGGACGTCTCTCCATGCCGGTGCTTCTTGTCACTGGAAGCAGGGACGAGCGCTACTCGGTCATCGCCTCAGAGATGGCCGCGCTCATTCCAATGGCGGAGATGGTTGTGATCGAGGGGGCAGGACACAATCCCATGGCCGACAGGGCGCAGGAGACGTTCGAAGCGGTCTCAGGATTCCTCAATCGGAACAGCTGATCCAGAGGTCCAGTCGTAGAACCCGACACCCGACTTCTTCCCCAGCCTTCCCTCGGTAACCATCGTTCGGAGCAGCGTCGGGGGTTCGAACCGCTCGCCGTACACCGTTGCAAGATGGGAAGCGATCTTCAGCCTGACGTCGAGACCGACGAGGTCTCCGAGCATGAGCGGCCCCATCGGATGCCGGTACCCCAGGGACATTGCCCGGTCGATATCTGCCGGTCCGGCGACACCCTCTTCCACCATCCGGATCGCCTCGATCCCAACCAGGATGCCGAGGCGGCTCGTTGCGAACCCGGGAGCATCGTTGATAAGGGCTTGCTCCATGCCGAGGAAGTCAACCATGGAAGCGATCGAGTCCAGCGTGTCCTGTGAGGTAGCCGTACCCCTGATGACCTCGACGAGATGCATTGCCCACACCGGATTGAAGAAGTGCATTCCTGCGAACTGGTCCGGTCGTTTCAGCCCCGCTGCAAGTTCATCGATCGAGATGCTCGATGTGTTTGAGGCCAGCACCGTCGGACGCTTCGCCTCGGCATCGGCAAGGATCGATTGCTTCAGCGCAACGTCCTCGATGACTGCTTCAACGATCAGGTCGAGATCTTCGGGAAGATCCTCGGCAGATCCAACGGCATCGACCCGACCTATCACAGCCTCCAACGCGTCTGCATCGAGCTTCCCCCGAGCCGCAGCCGTCCTCAACGTATCCGCCACACGCCCAACGGCCGTCCGTGCCGTCTCGATGTCAACGTCAACAACGTGCACCCGCGCGCCGTTCGCCGCGAACCGATGGGCGATACCAATCCCCATCGTCCCCCCGCCGATGACTCCAACCCGCATGAACCCTCCGTGGCCTGTGAACTGTGAACATAGTCATGAACGACAAACGACAAACAATGAACGACTGCCGGTCGTACTACGTCATACGTACTTCGTACCTTGTACTTCGTACTACGTTCCTCCCCATGGAACACCTCCGCCTCACCGCGTACTCGCACGGCTCTGGTTGAGCGTGCAAGCTCGGTCCTGACGAGCTGACGCAGGTTCTGCGTCACACGCACAACCATCCAGCCACGCTGCACCCGGACCTCCTCGTAGGTATCGCGGGTTCAGATGACGCCGGGGTCTACCGCCTCGACAACGGGCAGACGATGGTCCAGACGGTCGACTTCTTCACACCCGTGGTTGACGATCCCTACGACTGGGGCAGGATCACAGCTGCGAATGCTCTGAGCGACATCTACGCAATGGGGGCAGATCCGCTCACCGCCCTCCAACTCATCGGATGGCCTCGAGACACGCTTCCATTCGATGTTCTCGGTGAAGTCATCAAAGGGGGACTCGAGGTGATGTCAACCGCCGGCTGCACGGTTGTCGGTGGACACTCCGTTGACGATCCGGAACCGAAGTACGGGTTTGCGGTCACAGGGATCGCGCCTCCTGACGACATCACCACCAACGCAGCAGCAATCCCTGGCCAGGTTCTTGTTCTCACGAAGCCCCTCGGCACCGGCATCGTGTCCACCGCGGCCAAGCACGGAACGGCTCCGACGAGCATCGTGGAAGCCGCCATCGATTCGATGGTGCAGCTCAACCGGGGCGCTGCTATCGCAGTACGACGAATCGGAGCGAAAGCCGTCACGGACGTAACCGGGTTCGGGCTCCTCGGTCATCTCTCCGAGATGACCCGTGGGTCAGGAGTAAGCGCAGAGATCGAATCCGCAGCCGTTCCAATTCTTGACGGCGTGCTCCCGTTGGCAACCAACAACGAGATCGCAGGAGGAACAAGACGGAATCTGGCTGCAGTGGAATCGCTTGCGATATTCGACAATGTCCCAGACGACCTGAAGTGGATCCTGGTGGATGCTCAGACGAGCGGCGGATTGCTGATCGCAGTGGATCCAGCGTTGTCAGACGCTCTCCTCCAAGCTCTCGAGGACGAAAACACAACCGGTTCGGTGATCGGACGGATCGTTGAACGGTCCTTCGAACATGGACCTTCCGGGCGAATTCTCGTCACTTGATCGGCAATGCGACTTGAAGTCGCCCGCCAATGATGTATCCTCAAACTGCTGGGTCGCCAGACGACCCTCAGCAGGCTCCCTCGTCCCCCCTGGGGAGCCTGCGTACATAGCTACAGGTTCCTCGTCCCCCCTGGGAGCCTGTAGGCACTAGCAACGGGTCCCTATCCCCCTGGGGGCCCGTTGCGCGTCCGGAGAGATATCGCCAAATCCTGTGGATTGGGTTGGGTGGTTAGGCGGCGTCCCTTGAT
>CBETWC010000146.1:0-5349 GCA_965539925.1 uncultured bacterium | reverse complement strand
GACCAGCCCATGGCGGACAACACTCATATCATCCGATCCGCCATGACCGATACAGACCAACGACGCGCGCTCCGCCAGGCCTCCATCCCCGCGCGCATCTCGTATCCCGAGGATCTGCCGATCACGGAGTGGCGCGACGAGCTGCTCGAAGCCATCGGAGCGCACCAAGTGGTGATCGTCGCTGGCGAGACTGGGTCCGGCAAGAGCACACAGCTCCCGAAGCTCTGCCTCGAGATGGGGAGAGGTGTTGAAGGTCGCATCGGGCACACCCAGCCGCGTCGCATCGCCGCACGCTCCATCGCAGAGCGTGTCGCACAAGAGCTTGGAACCGAGATTGGATCACTCGTCGGCTACACGGTTCGCTTCACCGACGAGGTCGATGATTCGACCGCGATCAAGGTGATGACTGACGGCATCCTGCTCAACGAGATCCAACGCGATCGGCTCCTCCGTCAGTACGACACGATCATCATCGACGAGGCGCACGAACGTTCCCTGAACGTTGACTTCCTCCTCGGATTCCTCAAGCGGCTCCTCCCCCGCAGACCGGACCTCAAACTGATCATCACGTCGGCAACGATTGACACGGCGAGATTCTCGGAACACTTCGACGACGCTCCGGTGATCGAGGTTGCAGGTCGTACCTATCCCGTCGAAGTCCGGTACAGACCGCTGATCGACCCGGAGAATCCGGAACCTCGCGATCAGACCCAAGCTATCTGTGACGCGATCACGGAGCTCTCGGCCGAAGGCCCCGGCGACGTGCTGGTGTTCTGTTCGGGAGAGCGAGAGATACGCGATGCCGTCGACGCTCTCGCCAACCTGGAACTGAGACACACCGAGATCCTCCCACTCTTCGGCCGGCTCTCGGCCGGAGAGCAGCACCGGGTGTTCAGCGGACACACGGGACGTCGGATCGTCGTGTCCACGAACGTGGCGGAGACATCACTGACCGTGCCGGGCATCCGCTATGTCGTTGATACCGGCATGGCGCGTGTCTCGCGGTTCAACCGTCGCACCAAGGTACAACAGCTCCCGATCGAGGCGATCTCGCAGGCATCCGCACAGCAGCGATCCGGCCGGTGCGGTCGTCTCGGCCCCGGAATCTGTGTCCGGCTGTACGACGAAACCGACTTCGTCGGACGACCAGAGTTCACCGATCCGGAGATACTGCGGACCAGCCTCGCGTCCGTCATGCTTCAGATGGCAGCGGTCGGTCTCGGAGAGATCGAGCAGTTCCCATTCCTCGATCGGCCAGACACGCGCAGTATCCGAGATGGCATGGCACTTCTCCACGAACTCGGCGCCATAGGAGGTGGCGACGTGGGCACCCGCCGATGGCTGACACCGATAGGAAGACATCTCGCTCGGATACCCGTCGACCCTCGTCTCGGTCGCATGCTGCTCGCTGCAGATGAGAACGCATGTCTCGACGAGGTGCTGACGATCGTGAGCGCCATGTCCATCCAGGATCCGAGGGAGCGTCCGACGGGGAAAGAACAGGCGGCAGATGAACGTCACCGTCAATTCGCAGATCCAGATTCAGACTTCCTCAGCTGGCTGCATCTGTGGAACCACGTTTCGTCAGAGCGCCAGAAGCGAACCTCGAACCAGTTCAGGCGTATGTGCCGAGACGAGTTCCTCAGCTGGCGCCGGGGTCGGGAATGGCAAGACCTCAGGGCACAGCTCCGCCGCTCGATGCGGGACCTCAGAATCCGTCCGAACCGGAAACCGGCTGCACCGGAACTCGTCCATGAATCCCTGCTCTACGGGCTGTTGTCCCATGTCGGCAAGAAGGATCCCGACGGTTGGGAGTACCGGGGGGCCAGAGGCGCACGGTTCGCAATCCGTCCAGGGTCCGTGCTGTTCAAGAAGGCACCCCAATGGGTGATGGCCGGTGAGCTGATCGAGACAACACGAACGTGGGCGACCGGTGTTGTTGCCATCGATCCGGCCACGATCGAACGAGTAGGAGCTCACCTCATCCGTCGATCAGTCTCCGATCCGTGGTGGGACATCGAACGCGGCGCCGCTGTCGCGAGGGAGACCGTGACACTTTTCGGTCTCGCCATCTCCACCGACCGGACGGTGATGTACGAACGGATCGACGGCGCTGCGGCACGAGGTCTCTTCATCCGTCATGCCCTCGTCGCTGGCGAATGGGACGCCGAGCACGCCTTCGTGCGACACAACGAGGACCAGATCGATGACGTCCTCGATACCGAGACAAGAGAGCGGCGAGGAGATCTGCTTGTTACCGATGATGTCATCACCGATTGGTTCGACACACGCGTCCCTTCTGATATCACGTCGGTGCGTAGCTTCGACTCGTGGTGGCGGAAGTCAAGGGAGTCGGACCCCCACCGATTCGACCTGACTCAGGAGGATCTTGTGGCCCCTGAAGCCGCAGCCACCGATGAAGAGTCCTTTCCGAGAACATGGAGCTATGGCGATCTCGATCTACCGCTCAACTACGAGTTCGATCCGTCGAGTGCCGCCGACGGAGTCACGATCGACCTCCCGATCGAATCTCTCGATCGCATCGACCCCGGTGTGTTTGAGTGGAACGTCCCCGGTCTGCGCGAGGAACTCGTGACGGCACTGATCCGATCGCTGCCGAAACACGTGCGCAAGCAGTTCGCACCTGCGCGCGATACCGCAATCGAGATGATGCCGGAGATCGCAGACACCGGTGGACGCCTCATCGAATCCCTGGCCCGCGTGCTCACGCGCCGGGGCAACAGCGTCGTCAGACCGGACGATTTCGACATCGGCCGCGTACCCACCCACCTCGTTCCCCACTACCGATTGATCCGGGACAACGGTGCTGTCGTTGCCGAGGGAGATGATCTCGTTCAAATGCGGAGTCAGCTTCAGAGCGAAGCACGCGAGGACGTCGCGTCGTCGACACATCCCATCGAACGGAGCGGCATCACGGCATGGGATTTCGGTTCTCTGCCAGAGACCATCGTTATCGAGGGCCGCGGCCATGCGGTTACGGCGTACCCATCGCTCATCGACGAGAGCGATTCCGTGGCGATCCGGCTCCTGGCAACAGAGACAGAGCAACTCGAGGCGACTTGGGCCGGTCTCCGACGTCTCGTACTGCTTGGCCTCCACTCCCCGACCAGACTGCTTCGCAGCGTGCTTGAAGAGCACGGTCCCGTGCCAATAGCCGGCAGCCCCTATGCGGATTCTGCCCAATGGATGGATGACTGTCTCAACTGCGCAGTAGATGACGTGCTCGGCGCGTCAGGCGGGCTCGTCTGGTCGGAGGCTGGCTACGAGCAGTTGATGGACGCCGTGCGCGACGAACTTGCCGGCAGCCTCGAAACGATCGGAATCGGTGCAGCCGAAGTATTGAAGTCACTCCATCGCCTCAACCTGGCGCTGGATGCCACGAATGATGACGTCTTCGGTGATGTGCTCGACGACATCGACCAGCAGAGAGACCGGTTCATCTTTCCCGGATTCATCACGGCGGTCGGGTCAGACCGGCTGGGTGACGTGAGGCGGTACCTCGATGGAGTGACCTACCGACTCGAGAAGCTGCGAGAGAACCCTGACAGGGACCGTGAGCGAATGGCGCGTGTGGTGGCCCTCGAAAATGAGCTCGACGAAATGACCGAAGTGCTCACTTGGTCGTTGGAACTTGTCGAAACAGCATGGATGCTTCAGGAGCTACGAGTCAGCCTCTTTGCCCAGCCGATTGGTGTCAAAGGCTCCGTGAGCGAGATGCGCGTCCGCCAGGCGCTGCACGACCTCCTGGCCTGATCCGAGCCTGGCGCCTGTCCTACATCTCGAAGTCGAGCTGGGGAACCTCGGGCTTGTCTGCACGCACACGTCGGGGCCTGCGCTTGGGCACGCCACTCGCGAAGAGGGGCTGCTCCATGAGACCGGCGAGCCGCTCTGCGAGGGGCCACCAGTCGAAGTGGTCGCCGATGGTCGATGCGTCGTGCTCGACCATGCGGCGCTCCTCCACGAGTCGGGGAAGCTGTTCGTCGAGGATCGCCTCGATGTCGTTGCGGAATTCGTCAGATGTCGAGCGGACACCGTCCTCGCGCAGATCTATATCAGGTCTTAGGCGAACGATCATGTCGTATGTCTGTGACCACTTCGTAACAAGCGGGCCAACGTCGAATGGGTCTTCTCCCCCATTCGCCCGGAGGTAGTAGGCGAAGTTGTCCATGACTCCTCGATCGAGGACGAGAACCTCAGCGTTGCGCGAGAGCTGCAACTCCTGGCGGATCTGGGACACGATCACCCAGAGTTGGGCTTCGCCTGTGGCGGATTCGTTGATGCCAAGCGGATTGTCGCGGACAACCTCACGACCGTGCTCAACGGAACGACCTGCGCGCTGCATTGCATTGGCGAACCCATGAACGGCTGTCGTCTTGCGGATGCCATGGGAACCGATGAACGCGACCTTGGCGCAGCTCGGCCAGGACGACACGTTCAGACCACCTCTACGCCGATCGTTCCTCGGGGAGATCAGCTGACGCGATGTCCTGTATCGGAACGAGCGTCGGGTTGACACGTTCACGAACGACATCGCCGTTGATGACCACACGGGCGACATCGGTGCGCGATGGCAGCTCGTACATCGTGTCGAGCAGAACTTCTTCCATGATCGCACGCAATCCGCGAGCACCTGTACCGCGCTTCATCGCCTGCTCGGCAATCGCGTCGAGGGCGTCGTCCGTGATGACCAGCTCAACGCCGTCCATCTCGAAGAAGCGCATGTACTGCTTCACGATGGCGTTCTTCGGCTCGGTGAGGACCCGGACAAGCGATTCCTTGTCGAGATCTGCAACCGTCGTCATGACAGGAAGCCTTCCGATGAATTCGGGGATCAGTCCGTACCCGATGAGGTCCTCGGGCATGACCTGGTCGAGGAGTTCCGAAGGCCGGATCTCCTCCTTCGAGCGCACGTCAGCACCGAAGCCGACCGACTTGTCGCCGACACGCTTGGTGATGACCTCTTCGAGACCTGCAAACGCCCCACCAACGATGAACAGCATGTTCGTCGTATCGACCTGGATGAGTTCCTGATGCGGATGCTTCCTGCCACCCTGTGGCGGTACCGAAGCAACGGTTCCTTCGAGGATCTTCAAGAGTGCCTGCTGCACGCCCTCGCCGGAAACGTCACGCGTGATGGAGGGGTTCTCGGCCTTGCGAGCGATCTTGTCGATCTCATCGATGTAGATGATGCCCTGCTCGGCGCTCTTGGTGTCGAAGTCGGCTGCGGTGATGATCTTGAGGAGGATGTTCTCGACGTCCTCTCCCACGTAGCCCGCCTCGGTGAGCGCTGTGGCGTCAGCGATTGCGAACGGCACGTTGAGCAGCTTC
>CBETWC010000145.1:0-5468 GCA_965539925.1 uncultured bacterium | reverse complement strand
CATCCGGGTTCGTTGACCTGAACTGATCCGTCGTCGCCGAAGAACGGACATCCGCTCTGCCATGCTGCCTTGTAGAACTCCCAGTAGTGGACGCCGGCAAAGAAGCCCCACACATCGTCACCGGTAGCGGCAATCGTCTCGGCTGCTGCCCGTTCCTCTGTCCATGTCCAGTCGTCCGTGGGGTAGTCGATTCCGGTAGCGTCGAAGATGTCCTTGTTGAAGAACAGCATGACGGTCGAGTAGCTCTCGGGGAGGGCGTACTGGGTTCCATCCACGGCGAATGCGTCGAACGCTGGCTGGTAGTACGCTGTACCGTCGAACCCCTGATCGGCATTGGTTAATGGACCGAGGTCGGCAAGGGTGCCCTTCGTCGCGAACGTCACGAAGCTTTCGAAATTCAGCTCGAAAGCGTCGGGAGCATCATTCCCAGCGACTTGAGTCTGAAGCAACGTGAAATAGTCGTCGAAGGGTGCCGTCTCAACCTCTACCTTGACGTCCGGATTCTCAGCTTCGAACGCCGCGATCATCGCGTCGAGCTCACCGAGATGATCTGGGGCCGCTGAGAACGTGGAATACCGAATGGTGATCGGTTCCGCGTCTGGTGGAGGTGGTGTCGTTGTAGTCGTATCTGATTCTGACCCGCCGGGGGCCTCGGTCGTTGTCGTGGCTTGAGTCGTGCTTGTGTCCACGGTGTCGTCGCTACTGCACGCAGCAGCGACAAGAACCAGAACACTGAGCAGAACCAAGAGCCTTCTCGTGATCCTCATGGTCGGATTCGTCCTTTCCTTGCTTTTTCTGCGCATGTTGCGCCATTTGGACCGGCATCCGTCTGATACCGGTTGAGCTTGCGTCGAGTCGAATTAGTTGATGTGGAGGAGGTCATTTGTTCACTCCACCGAGGAGGAGTCCGGCCGAAATGTGGCGCTGGACAACCGCGAAGGCGATGATCACGGGGACTACAGCGATGACGGAGCCGGCCATCACAAGGTTCCAATCGGTTTGGTACCGTCCGTGCAACGACGCCAGGCCGACCGGCAACGTCATCGCGGATTCGTCTCTGGCGACGAATAGCGGCCACAGGAACGAGTTCCAGGACGCCATGAACGCCAGAATCCCAAAGGTGGCTGCTGCGGGCCGCGCGTATGGGAAGGCAACAGACCAGAACGTCCGCCATGGGTTCGCTCCGTCGAGAGCGGCAGCTTCCTCAAGTTCGCGCGGCATCTGCATGAAGTACTGCCTGAACAGGAAGACTCCGAATGCGCTTGCAACCATCGGCAAGACCAACGCATGCAGCGTGTTCAACCATCCGAGGCGGCTCATACCGATGAACAGTGGAACGATCGTGACCTGGAACGGCACCATCAGGGTCGCGATGTAGAGGAGAAGAAGGGCGTTACGGCCGCGAAAGCGGAATCGGGCGATTCCGTATCCGGCGAGGGCGCTTGTGACGACCTGGAGTACAACCACAATGGCAGTGACGATCGCTGAGTTGACAATCATGCGAGCGAACGGCATGACCTCCATGAGTTCGCGGTAGGCATCGAGAGATGGCGACTCGGGAATCAGCTGGGGCGGCACCTGCAGCAGCGTCTCGTTTGTCTGCAGCGATGTGGAGAAGCTCCAGACAAACGGAAAGACCATCGTTAGCGCGAGAACACCGAGTACCAGCCATCCGGCCAGTCGGCCGAGTCGAAATCGACGTTTGGGGTGTTTCGGTTGAGCCTCGGGGACAGTGGACTGGTGGACGGGGATCGCTGATGTTCTAGTCGCCATAGTGAACCCACCGCTTCTGGAGGCGTGTTTGGAGGATCGTGACCGCAAAGATGAAGGCGAACAGCACCCATGACATCGCCGCTGCGTAACCCATGCGGCCGAAACTGAACGCGTTCTTCACGATCTGTTGGACAACGACCGTGGTGGATTCGAGCGGGCCGCCACCTGTGAGGATCCAGACCTGTTCAAAGACCTGGAATGAGTTGATTAGCAGAATGATCGACACCAGCAGGACGACGGGTGTGAGGAGTGGGAATGTGACCCTCCAGAACGCCTGCCACGGGTTGGCGCCGTCGACGAACGCCGCCTCTCGATGTTCCGCCGGTATCGCAGCCAACCCGGCCAGGAACAGGATCATGACGAATCCTGCGTCTTTCCAGACACTGACGCCTACCACCGAGAACATTGCCCAGCCACGTTCAAACAACCACGCCGGACCCTCAACGCCGACCAAGCTGAGCGCCCAATTCACTATGCCAAACCGCGAATTGAGCATCCATTTCCACATCAGTGCCACCGCCACCCAGGCGGCCACCACGGGCATGAAGAACACCACCCTTGATACGCCAGAGAGTCTGCTGCGCCGATTCATCAGAAGCGCAAGCACGAGCCCGATCGCCATAACCGATGGCACGTACCCGGCAATGAATGTCAGGGTGTGCATCAATGCTGCGCGAAAGCCGTCGTCCCCGGCAAGTTCGACGAAGTTCCCGAGTCCGACATATTCGGGCGAGGTGAGCAGGTCCCACCGATAGAAGCTCAGCACGGCCGCAGCGGCAATCGGTGCCACTGTGAACACCATCAGCATGATCAGACTTGGTGCAACGAACACAATCCACCACCGGCGAGCTGAACCGAGCCAATTCATGCTTGACCGCCAAAAGTGGCGGGGCAGACCGCAAACTTCGTAGCACCGTGGCCCGTTTGGGGTTTCATCCGGTCTTACCGAGGGCCACAGGTACCGGACGGCTGCGGTGTAGAGGAGACCTGAAGAACTCGCTCAGCACAACACACGCCGCGCCTCTGGCCCACGTCACATCCCCGGAGGACTCGACGACGAGCTTCATGTCAGTACCGAGAGAATCAAATCGTCCCTCGCTGAGAGCTAGGCGCATCGGCTCAAGGCGAAGATCACCAGCCTCGACACCTTCGCCAGCGACAATGATCAACTCAGGGTTGAGGAGGTTGACGATCGTCGCAAGACCGATTCCGAGCCATCGACCCGATTCTGCAATGAGGGAGCGAGCGGTGTCATCTCCACTGTCCGCTGCCGCGACCAACGCCTCGACCGTAATGTCTTCAGAATCGGTCAGGACTCCAAGGTTGCCTTTGGCGATCGATTCGCGTGCGGCTTGGATGAGCGCTCGGTCACTGGCCATCATCTCCAAACACCCCTGTCTGCCACAGCTACAGGTCGGTCCGTCGGGCATCACGGTGATGTGGCCGAGTTCACCAACGCCGCCTTCGTGGCCCGCGTAAAAGCGACCGTTGAGGACGAATCCCACGCCGATGCCGCGTCCCACGGTTACGACAACGAAGTGTTGATAGCCGCGACCGTGGCCGAACCATTGCTCGGCGATGGTGAGCGAGTTCACATCGTTCTCTAGGTAGACGTCGAGGCCCAGCGCCGAAGTCAATGGTGAAGCGAGATTGACGTCGCTCCAACCGAAGAAGGGTGAGTAGCGGCAGACGCCCGCGTTGCTATCGATGAATCCAGCCAGCCCAAGACCCACACCGAGAATGTCGGATCGCTCGATTCCAGCATCCTTGATGACTTGCTCAACAAGCTGAGTGACCTTTTCGACCACCTCAGCAGGAGTCGTGTCTAACGAACCGTCTTGGCGCACGGGTACACCCGAATACTCCAGTTCACGGTGAGCAATGACTTCAGCGTCGAGATCAGTCACAACCGCTACGAGAGACCCGGGCATCACCTTGACACCGACGACAAACCGGGCGCTGCTGATCAGACTCAGCAACACGGGTGGGCGGCCCCGAGATGCCTCCCCAACTCCTGACTCGCGGATGAGCCCTTGGTCCATGAGCTCGGAAGTGAGGTTCGATACCGTTGCAGCGCTCAGCCCCGATTCGGCAGCTATCTCAGCCCTTGAGATCGGCCCCGCCTTGATGAGATTCAGGATCAGCTTGCTATTGATCTGTTTTCCAAGCTCCCGAGACACCTTTATTTCATTCATTGTATGAAATAATATGGAGCGGTCCGACGCTTGTCAAATTCAAGCAGCAGTTCCAGCCATATTGAATCGCTGGAACACCGTGACTTCGAGAGATCATCGCCTGGAACCGACACAGCGCCTGTGCCTCCTCCAGCCGGCACCTGCTCGATCTCCTGTTCTGTTGCTCTTCTACCGATCCTTCTACCGGGTTCCGAACGTCGGAGCCCGGAAGGAGTAGGAATCATGAAAGGCTACGTAGCAAAGAAAGGCGACCGTTGGTATGCGGTCATCTACGAAGGTCTCGATCCTGTGACCGGCAAGGAACAGCGCAGTTGGCATCCCGCTGGTACGAGCCGTGAGGATGCTGAGCGGTTGGCGGCTCGTCTCGCCAAGGAGTTGAACGGCCGCAACGACGAAGGCCGCTCGCTCACCTTCGGCGCCTACCTGACCACCAGGTGGCTGCCAGGCAAGAAGCTCGAGCTGGCACGCTCGACGTGGGACGGGTACCGGCGCAACATCGAAAGGCACATCCTCCCCACCCTCGGGAAAGTGTCAATCCGGCGTCTGCGTCCGCATCATCTCGAAGCGCTCTACGACCAGAAACTGTATCCGACCGACGGACGGAAGCCGCTCGCGCCCAAGACTGTGTTGGAGATCCATCTCATCATCCGAGGCGCCCTCAACAGCGCCGTGCGTAGAGGAATCGTGATACGCAACGTCGCGTTCGTGGCCCACGCGCCGAAGCTCAGAGCGATCCCCAAGGTGGAACAGCAGGCGTGGACAGCCCAACAGCTACAAGCGTTCCTGCGTGAAGCGGCGGGCCATCGGCTGTTCCCGGCGCTGGGGTTGATTTCGACGACAGGGTTGCGACGAAGCGAGCTGCTGGGTCTGCAATGGAAGGATGTCGACGTCGAGAAAGCGACGCTTTCGATCAACCGTGGACTCGTCTCAGTTGGCTACGAGACACACGTATCGCGTGGCAAGACGAGCAACTCACGACGAGCAATCGACCTCGACGCCACCACCGTCCGGGTGCTCTCCGCGTGGCAAGACTGGCAGCAGACCGAACAAGCTGTCGTCGGTATCGAACCGACTAATTGGGTGTTCACCAACTCCGCTGGCGAGCCGATTCATCCCCACTCGATCTCACAGACATTCGAGAGGATCGTGAAACGATCCGGAGTCCCGAAGATCAGATTGCACGACCTCCGCCACACCCACGGCACCCTGCTCATCAAAGCTGGGATACCAGTCAAGGTGGTCAGTGAGCGGCTCGGACATGGGAACCCGGCATTCACCATCGACACGTACCAGCACGTCCTGCCAGGAATGCAAGCCGAAGCAGCAGGTGTATTCGAGAAACTGATCACACCGGAGACTTCCACCGGCTGACCCCGGTAGAACACCCGGTAGAAGGAAGAAAACGGTCAACCCCGCTACGCGAGAAAACCGCTGAGACATGTAGGAATCTCAACGGTTTTCTTCGTAGCGGGGGCAGGATTTGAACCTGCGACCTTCGGG
>CBETWC010000144.1:0-5536 GCA_965539925.1 uncultured bacterium | reverse complement strand
CGACAAGCTGAAGGCCATCGTCGACGACGTGGGCGCCGATCGTGTCCCCTATGTCTCGTTCGAGACGAACGTCAACATGGCAGGCGGCCAACCAGCATCGATGGCAAACATCAAGGCGGTGTATGCCTACTGCCAGGACAACGGCATCCCCGTGATGCTCGATGCCACCCGGGCCGTCGAAAATGCCTACTTCATCCAGCAACGTGAGGACGGCTACGCGGACAGGTCAATTGCACAGATCATCCGTGAGATCGCAGATCACTCCGATGGTGCGACCGTCTCATCCAAGAAGGACAACCTCGTCAACATCGGTGGCTTCCTCGCAGTACGTGACCCTGAACTTGCCATGAGAGCACGAGCCATGCTCGTCGCATTCGAGGGACTCCACACCTACGGAGGTATGTCCGGCCGTGACATGGAAGCTCTCGCCGAAGGCATCCGCGAGATGGTTGCCACCGACGACCATGTGCGGGCCCGTGTCGGCCAGGTCGAGTACTTGGGGAACCGTCTCATCGAGGCCGACGTACCCATCATCCAGCCCATTGGTGGGCACGGCGTCTTCCTCGATGCGCGGAGGATTCTCGATCACCTGCCTCAGGATGAATTCCCTGCACAGGCTCTCGTTGCCGCGATCTACGTCGACTCCGGCGTGCGGGGCATGGAACGTGGAAACGTGTCGGCCGGTCGGGACCCCGCGACCGGGGAGAATCGGCATCCGAAGCTTGAACTCGTCAGGTTGACAATTCCGCGACGTGTCTACACACAGTCCCACATGGATGTCGTCGCAGAATCGGTGATCAATGTCTACAAGAACCGAGCATCCGTTCGGGGACTCACGTTCACATACGAACCCGAGTCGCTGCGGTTCTTCCAGGCACGGTTCACAACGGCCTGATCAACCCGGCGCCATCCTGTGCAAGGGACAAGGTGCCACTATCGTCGGAATCAGCACCGACTCTGATCGTCGCGCCACAATCCTCGAGCAAGGAAGCAGCAACCCATGAAACTCACGTCAGCGATGCTCGCAGACGCAGCACAGGTTCAGTCGGGCAAGCTCTTCGTCCTCGGGGGAGGGTTCGATACGATCTCGGTGAGGAGCCTTCCGGCAACACATCGCAATCTGACGCTTGCCATGGTTGCCGAAGTCGGACCCGAGGACCGACAGCGAGACCTCGAGCTGCACATCTCACTCGTCGATGAGGATGGTCAGCCGGTCGGTGTCGAAGCAAAGGGGATGCTGCGCGTTGGCGCACCACCCAACCTGCCACCCGGCTCGCCGAGCGTTGTTCCGATCGTGAGCCCGTTCCACAACATCACATTCGCCGAGGCAAAGGGATACGTGTTCGTCATCAGCCTTGGAGGAGAAGAACTCGCCCACGTGCGCTTCAGGGTTGTCCAGGTTCCGTAGTGGGCAAAGTCTTCAACGTTCCGAACTCCATCTCGTTCATACGGCTCCTGCTGATTCCGGTGTTCGTATGGCTGGTGTTCGGCCCGGAGGAGTTCGGATGGGCCGGAGTGCTTCTTGGGATCATCGGTGCAACGGACTGGATCGACGGATTCCTTGCGCGCAAGCTGGACCAGGTGACCGAAGTCGGCAAGTTCCTCGATCCACTTGCCGACCGTATTGCGGTCGTAGTCGCCGTCATCGCCGGGCTGATCGTCGGTGTGCTGCCCATGTGGTTCGCCATCACGCTCATCGTGCGCGAGGTCGTGATCGGGGCAGGGGCCCTCTACGGATGGCTCAATGGTGTCACGAAGCTCGATGTCCGATTCTTGGGCAAGGCAGCCACACTGGCCCTGTACGTCTCTGTGACAGCGTTCTACATCGGGGCAGGTTTCACAGCCGACTGGGCAATCTGGCTGGCATACCTCTCCGGCATCCCCGGATTGGTGATGTACTACTGGGTGGCGGTCCTCTATCTGGGCGATATGCAAAAGGCCATCGCCCAAGCGAAGTAGAATCGAACCGAACGCTCCAGGAGGAACCAATGCATTACCCAGAGGATCTCAAGTACGCGCAGAGCCACGAGTGGGCCAAGCTCGAGGGCGACAACCTCGTACGCATGGGTATCTCCGACTTCGCCCAGGATGCACTTGGCGACATCGTCTACGTTGAGCTTCCGGAGATCGGCGCAACCGTCACGGCAGGCGAGTCGTGCTCGGAAGTCGAGTCGACGAAGTCGGTTTCCGACGTCAACGCGGCCGTCTCGGGCACGGTCGTCTCCGTCAACGAGGCGCTCGACACCAACCCCGAACTTGTGAACTCCGATCCCTACGGGAAAGGCTGGTTTGCCGTGATCGAGGCACAGAATGTCTCCGATCTCGACAACCTCCTCAGCGCTGATCAATACGAATCAGAATTGGGATAAGAAGAGACGAAGGAGTTCTGTGTCTTCTGTCTTTCGTCGTCTGTCTTTTGTCTTATGCCTTTCCGCATAGGTTCAACCCATGCTTGAGGGTTTCCCTGTAGCATGGGCACATGGACGACACAGAACGCGACGTGCCAGAGCACGTTGACATAGAGCAGGACCCAACCATTGCCTGGGCGCCAGGCATCACCGAGGACACCCGCGAGGATTCATCGGGCAAGCTCACCGGTGCATTCGCGTGGGCACTCACGATCGAAGGCGGCCCCCGCTCGGGGCTGACCTACATCCTCGGACCAGGGAACACGACCGCCGGTCGGGGCGCTGAAGCCGCCATCTTCCTCCCGGACGTCACCGTGTCGCGCGAGCACGTACGGTTCTCGATCGACAAGAACGGCATGTCGATGTCCGATCTCGGATCGACCAACGGCACCTACGTCAACGGCAATCGGCTTGCGGCCGGCATGCTCAAGGAAGGCGACAAGTTGATGATCGGCAAGTACCACCTCAGGGTCTCGCGGGGCCATGGCTGAACTGAGGGCCGTCGGATCGCCACCGCTGCGTACACACACCATTGGTGAGGTGATCAACGTCCTTCGGCCCGAGTTCCCCGATATCTCTGTGTCAAAGGTCCGTTTCCTCGAGTCACGAGGCCTCATACATCCGGGACGATCGGCATCGGGCTACCGCATGTTCACGGACGATGACGTGCAGCGCATCCAGTACGTCCTCACGGAACAACGGGACCACTATCTCCCGCTGAAGGTCATCAAATCGAAACTGTCCGCATGGGACAAGGGCAAGGAGTCGCCTGTCGTGCCGGACAGCGGACCTCCTCCGGAGTCGTATTTCGCCTCCTCCGGCGTGTCATTGTCTGCCAGGGAGATCATGCGCTCCTCCGGCCTGAGTGAAGATCAACTCGAGGCCCTCCACGGCGAGAGTGTCCTCGACCCGGTCAAGTTGCCAGACGGAACGGCTGTCTACACGGACAGCGACCTCCAGATCGCCCGAGCTGCCCACCGCTTGCTGAGCAGGGGGTTGGAGCCCCGACATCTGCGAGGGATACGCCTTGCAGCCGACAGGCAGACCGACCTCCTCGGGCAACTGGTCGCACCTCTCCTGAGACATCGGAACCCTGACAACCAACGTCGATCATCAGAGATCCTCGCTGACACCTCTGAGGCGTCCGCAATCATTCAAGAAACGCTCGTTCGCAGTAGGCTTCGCAAGCTACTCGAACACTGATGATTGCAACTGTATTCACTTCGTTCGCGCTTGTCGCGTCTCTCCTCGGCACACCTCACGCTTCGGCACCGGTGGTCCAAGCGGACGCGCCCGAAATACCCAAGCTGACAGCAGAACGCTGGATCACGTACGACGCCTCTGCTGACGTGGTCCTCGCCTCATGGAATGCCAACGATCAGGCGCCGATGGCCTCCGTCACCAAGGTGATGACTGCGATCATCGTCATCGAGAACTCCGAGCTCGGAGACAAGGTGACGATTCCTTCGTTCGTCACTGGTGCCCGCGGCTCCGTCGCAGGGCTCGTGACGGGGGAGCAGTGGTCTGTGGGCGATCTCCTCATTGCGATGCTCGTGCGGTCCGGCAACGATGCCGCGCTCACTCTTGCGTATCACGTCGGGGGCGATTCCACCTCTCGCTTCGTCGCCATGATGAACGCCAAGGCAGCGGAACTCGGTATGTCCAATACGCACTTCGCGAACCCCAATGGGCTAGATGCCGAAGGTCACTACTCCTCGGCACGCGACCTCCTCACACTCATCATCGCCTCCCAGGAATACCCCGACATCCGGCGGATAGGCCGCACGAAACTCGTCTCCATGCCCGACGATCCGAACGGGAAGGAACGGATCTTCAAGAACACAAACCGTCTCCTCGGGTCATATCCGGGGGTCACCGGCCTCAAGACCGGAGACACACCGTGGGCGGACAAAGTGCTGCTCGCAACCTCTGAACGTGCCGGACGCCAGATCTACAGCGTCGTGATGCACAGCGACGACCATTTCTCAGATACGAGAGAGCTGCTCGACTGGTCGTACTCGACCTACTCGATCCGCGACCGCTGGCTGCGACCTCTCTTCAGCGAGGACGGCGGTGGCGCCAACGCCGTGCCAGACATCGAACTCTCTGCGAGCGAGGAACGTCGTCTCCGTGCCCTCCCTGCCCTTGACGACGGTCGGTGGAACACATCGAAACTCGAAGACCTGCCCAAGGCCGAGTCGATCGGACGCTGGATCAGGGAAGCAATTCCCGATGTCGTGTCCGGAAACTGATGCCGGAACCGTTCGTTGAAGTCATCCCGGATGAGACGCTGCAACGCAGGGTCTCGGAGATGGGGGAGGCGATCACAGCCGACTACCCCGACGGTGATCTCGTTGTCGTGGGGATACTCAAGGGCTCGCTGTTCTTCTACAAAGACCTCCTTGGCCACATGCCACTCACCTGTGAGGCTGAATTCCTGTCCTTGACGAGATTCGGATACGAGGGCAGGGTATCCGTTGCAATGGATGTCTCCATTCCCCTCGAAGGGCGCGACGTGCTGATCGTCCTCGAAATCGTCGACACCGGTCTGACACTCGCAACGATCCAAAGATTGATGGAGGCCCACGGCGCGCGAAGTGTTCGTACGGCTGCGCTTCTCGACAAGGCACCGAGGCGGATCGTGGACGTGGTCGTGGACTATCGCGGATTCGAGGTGGGGGACGAGTATCTGCTCGGCTACGGCCTCGACTGGGATGGCAGATACCGCAACATCCCTTCGATCTGGGCAGTGATGGATCTGCCACACCTCGCCGACAACCCCCGCTCCTTCGAGCCGATGGCCTTCGGGTAGTCCAAATCAGGGCCGAATCTGGTCCCTCGTTCACATCTGTTAGTGCTCTGGTATTCTGGACACATGAGCGACACCGTGCCAATGGACCTTGTCGGCATACGAGTTGAACTGCCGACGAACACTCCAATCATGTTGTTGCGCGAGCAGGGCGGGGACCGCTACCTACCGATCTGGATCGGTACACCTGAAGCAACAGCCATTGCGCTGGCCCACGACGGAATCCAGACGAAGAGGCCGCTGACACACGATCTTGTTGCCTCTCTCATAGAGGAGCTCGGAGCAACGGTCGACGCGGTCGTGGTGACCGAATTGCGTG
>CBETWC010000143.1:0-5553 GCA_965539925.1 uncultured bacterium | reverse complement strand
GACCATCCGCACCGCACGCTCACGTAACTCGTCGGGATACTTCCCCCGATGCTGTCGATGTTCTTCCATGACTCCATCCTCTCAAAGTCTGGAGCCTCCACAAAACTCGGGGCGATTCAATCTTCATTGCTGTGCCCCGTGTTGAAACCAAGGACGACGAACACCTGATACCAGTGGTCGTCGAGGCATCCGTCTGAAGAATTCGAGACAAACGCGCCCCCAGAAACCCCCTTGACACAAAGAGGCTTCGATATGGGCGGCGTGGATGCCAGAGAATGCAAGAACGCATGCCTCAGGGCAACGTCGCTTGTCTCTCCGGAACCCGGCTTGCTTGTGCCGGAGGATCGATGAGCTATGAGCTGATGGTGTCAGATAGGTGACCGACGACCGGTGCGCTTCCCGGCGCAATCATGCCCGCCGTTCCTAGGAATCCACATCCCGCACCGCGGACAGAACAAATCTTCGACCGGTCCGTGGTTGTCAACCTCTTCGGCAGGTCGCCGCCACACCAACCAGATTCCGAGAACCACGACTGCGACGGTTGACAACGTAACTGCCCAACTCGTGATTGCTGAAGCATCTCCGTCGAGTCCAAGAACCACGTACCCCCACATCAGCGACGCTCCGACCAGTATGCCGAGGGTGCCCAACACGGACACGGCAGTCCTCATCACGTCACCTCGCGTTGCCTCCCCTTGATGGTCGCGCCAAACCAGCCGCTCGTCCATCAAGAACATCTCGATACCACAGCTGGCTGAACACACCCACCGCCCAAGGAGATTCATACCAGAGACCACGACAACCGACGGGTGCGGATAGCGTCGTTAGCCTCCCATCCACACAGCGCGTGCGTGCCTGATGCGGGCAGATGTGCGGAGCGACGAGATCCGATTGGGGCTGGCCATTTGGTGAGCGGGATTCTTGGGTGCGATCCGATTCGTACCTTTGTGCCCCTCTATCCGTGAAGACCGCCGCGGGGCTGTTCGGTGCCGAACCGTGCCAGTGGTGGATTGGCTGCGGTTACGAAAGCGACCGAGTCCCTGCGCTGCAGGGCGTTCGCCTTGTCGGTTCAGTCGGTTTTGAGCTGCCGTCCTCGTAGCCACCAGGCCGGACCAGGGGATCTTCACGACTTGCGGATATGACTCGGATACGTCTCCGACCGGGAGCGGGGGTCTTCCTGCTTGTTGGTCTTCGCTGTTTCGTGGAGTCTTCCATTCTCCCGCGGACTGTTGGTTGGCGTGTGGCTAGCACCGCTACGCGATTGCCTGAATCTGGATGCCGGAGGGAGGAGAGACATGGAATTCTCTGCCCGCGCCTGGTCGTCAGCCAGATATGATGAACAAGAAGGGACGCATATTGTGAACACTACCGCCCGTCTCCCCGGCCCGGATTCGGAGCTGTTCGAATGAGCGACGGTTTCCCCATGCTGGGCCTCGTGTCAACCTTTCCACCTACGCAGTGCGGAATTGCCACGTTCGCCCACTCCTTGGCGGCCGCATGGGCCGCCCAGAACCCCAAGCCACACGTCGGTGTGATGAGAATCGTCGGTCCTGGCGACAATTCACGAGATGCTGGCGAAGTGGATGGAAGGTTCGATCCGTCCCATCGGGCCTCCCTTGTGGGGACTGTCCGGCACCTCGATCGGTACGATTGTGTCCTGATCGAGCACGAGTACGGCCTGTTCGGTCCAGAGGACGGTATTGCGGTGCTCGACCTGCTGGACGAGTTGAGCGTTCCCGTCGTGGTAACTCTGCACAGTGTGCTATCCCATCCCACGTCCCGCCAGCGGATGATCATGGAAGGACTGGTCGGTGGATCGTTCGGCACGATCGTGCTGTCTCGTGTCTCCGAGGCTCGGCTGAGGGGCGTCTACGACGTGCCCTCCGAGCGCGTGGTTGTGATTCCCCACGGAACGCACGGGTTGGTGTCAGAGGGTGGTCGACCGATTGGAAATGAGCCCGAAGTTCTCACCTGGGGCCTGGTCGGTCCAGGCAAGGGCATCGAGTGGGCGATACGAGCGGTCGCTCGCCTCCAAGACATTGGTGTTCGTTATCGGGTGCTGGGACGGACGCACCCGAACGTGTTGACCACCGATGGGGAAACCTATCGCCGTGGCCTTGAGCGCCTCGCTCAGGAACTCGGTCTGCAGGATGTGGTTCGCTTCGAGAACCGCTACGTCGACCTCAGCACACTGGAGCAGCGTGTGGGGGCCGCTCGCGTGGTCATCCTGCCATATGACTCGTTGGAGCAGGTCGTCTCCGGTGTGCTGGCCGAGGCGATCGGTGCCCATGTCCCGGTTGTGGCAACACCGTTCCCGCACGCGGTCGAGATGGCAGAGGTTGGAGCGGTGGCACTCGCAGACTATGCCGATCCGGAGGCGATGGCTGTGGCACTGCGCCAACTCATCGCCGATCCGCAGCTCCGGGGGCGAATGGTCGCCTCCCAGGCTCGGATCTCACCTCAGCTTGCATGGAGGTCCGTGGCGGAGACAACCATTGAGATCGTTCACAAGGCGATCCGTGGAGTCGCGGCCGCATGACCGGTCTGCCGCCTCCCCGCTTTGACCACCTTCTGCACCTGACGGATGGGATGGGGGTGTTTGAGCACGCTCGATACTCGACTCCGCGCCGCTTCCACGGTTACACGATCGATGACAACGCGAGGGCGCTCATGGTCGCCGTACAGGCGGGTGATCCCTCGCTCGATCGTCTGTCGCGGATCACGGCGTCGCTCCTTTCGGAGTCACTTGACAACGAGGGCCGAGTCCGAAACCGGCTCTCCTTTGACGGCATTTGGAAGTCGTCGTCTACTGCGGGTGATGCGCTCGGCCGGACATGGCAGGCGCTCGGATGTGCTGCCCGTGCCGGGCCTGAGTGGCTCGTCAAGATGGCCCTCAGTACGGTCGGGCGCCTCGCATACGTGGATGCAGATCCGCTTCGGCCGAGCGCGTTCGCTGCCCTCGGCGTAGCGGCGCTGCTCACTGTGGACCCGTCGATCATCTCCGCGCAGTCTGTGGCGGCGAGAACCCGACGTCGCTTGCTCTACGCTCCGGCGAAGTGGGGTCCGTGGCCCGAACCACGCCTCGCCTATGCGAACGCCCGCATCCCCGAAGCCATGATGGCGCTGGGGGCTGTCGTGAGCGATGAAGTGCTCTTCTCCCGGGGTCTCACCCTCCTGGAATGGCTTGTCGACGTGGAACGATGCAATGGGCAATGGAGCTTCACCCCAGTTGGTGGTCGGGGGTCAAGCGATCTGCTCCCCGGGTTCGACCAGCAGCCGATCGAGGCGGCTGCGATGGCAGATGCCGCCTACCGGGCGTGGCGGCTCACCGGAGATGATCAATGGGCGGAATTCGTGCTCGACACGGGTCGCTGGTTGATGGGCGCCAACGACACCAGGGTTCCACTGTACGACCTCGAGAGTGGTGGGTGTGCGGACGGTCTTGAGCAGGATGGTGTCAACGCCAACCGGGGAGGGGAATCGACCCTGTCGGGCCTCATAGTCCTGTTGCGATGCCGAGACGTGGCGTCAGACTACGAGCCGCTTAAGCAACCTCTCCTCATCGACGATAGCTCCCCCGACCGCGCGGTCGGCGGCACCGTAGGTCAGGAGAATGGTTCCGTCGGCACGCCGGTGCGCTCCTTGCACGAAGACCACACAATCGACGTCCCCGGTCCGCTCCCAATCGAGCAAAGGAACCAACAACGGCTCCGGAAGGATCGCCAACACCCTTCCGGTCGCGGGATCGAGGAGCGCCACATTGACGGTATACGTCCCGTCGCCGGTCCGCTCATGATAGAAGAGCACCAGTCCCGCGTCCGACTCGATCGGAGGGGCACCAGCCCCCACGCCGAGGGCACCAGGTGATGGACGGAGAATCACATGGTCTTCAAGATTGTCCAAATGAGCATTCCAGTAGGCGCTGTCAGCGTCGATCAGAGCGGGAAGCGATCTAAAAACGGCGAGCTGCATGTTGGGCTCGACCCGATGAATCAGCGCTACGCGTCCGTCGGTCAGATTGAACAGCACCCCGTCCTTGTCGGGCACCTCAGGAGGCCCGATCACACAGCCAGAGTCCTCGTTGAGGCAGAATCCCTCCCCGTCGTAGATCAGTCGGTGCAGGCCGATCCGCCACGGTTGATTGGTTGCCGGGTCGGGAAGATCGGTGTATGTCATCATCAGCTCGACGGAACCGTTCGACCGCACCCACTGGAGCCGTGGGTCCTCGTAGCACCACACGCCGTGATGACCCGCGGCGGCGAGCACCCGCTGGAACTCGAAGGAGCGCCCGTCGTCGGATGTGAAGACGAGAACGTCGGAGATGTAATCGATGAAACGAGCCCCATAGGACTCCGGGTTGCGGCGATAGCCGTCCCGAACTCCCCTCGCAAAGAGGTGGTACCGGCCCTCATGGTGGAGCAATCCGGCGTTGAAGATTGGCCCGTAGCCGGGTACGGAACCGGCAGCGATCAGCGGCAGATCGCTCACCCGCCGCGCGATAGGCTCCATGTCGGAGCAGTGTTCGTTACGGTCTCTGCGCTTCTCTGTCACTTCTGTCATGCTCTGTACTCATCGGCTGGGGAGCGTGCGATGTGAAGCCTCCAAAGGTCGGCGTGGTTGGTTACGGCCGGTTCGGTCAGTTCCTCCACTCGGCATGGGGAGACGCCGTGGTCGCAGTTTGTGATCAGAAGGAACCTCTCCGGTTGCAGCATCCGGTCCACATCTGCCGCAACTTCGAAGATCTGCTCGACATGGATGACATCGATGTCGTCGCGATCGCCACACCACCCTCAAGCCATGCCGACCTAGGTATTCAGGTAATGGAGAGTGGTATGGACCTCATCGTCGAGAAGCCAATCGCTACGACCCTAGAGGACGCCGATGCACTAATCGACACCCGCGACACCACCGGGCGAGTCGCCACCGTGGATCATGTGCTTCGCTTCAACCCCCTCGTCAAGGCGGTTACGGGACTCGCTCGCGCCAACACGATGGGAGCATTCCGGTCGCTTGTCGTGGTGAACCATGCCGACCGCACCCGGATCCCGCCGAGCCACTGGTTCTGGGATGAAGCGACCAGCGGCGGCATCCTTATTGAACACGGCGTGCACTTCTTCGACCTGGCCGCCGAGATGGCTGGTTCTCCGGGAGTCGAGACCTGCGGGATGAGTCTCAGTGACCCGCCCAATGGAGCCATGGCACTGGTACGCCACGAATCCGGAGGCGTGTCCACACACCTCCACGTGTTCGACCGCACCGCCGAGACTGAGTCCACCACCATCGATGTCGGCTTCGATGCAGGCTCGCTACGCCTGATCGGATGGATGCCGCTGAACGCAGAACTCTGGACAGATCCCACGACACAGCGACGCGTCCGTCAGTCGCTGGAACAGGCGTCGGGTGGGTTTCGCGTGCAGGAGGGATCGCCAATGCGGATCTCCTTCCCGCACAGCAAGACCGATGTGTACCGGTCGTGCCTCAGAGCGCTCCTCAGCACCGTAGCCACCGAACGCATCGACCCCGGCTCTCTCCCAGTGACGCTCGAGGACGGCC